>NZ_JAAKZW010000160.1 GCF_011044995.1 Streptomyces mesophilus
CGCCCTCACCCGCTCCCTGGTCCGCCGCGCGGTACGCCTGCGCGGCCGCGCCGTGCGGCTGCTCCCGCCGCGCGGGGCACCGCACTTCGCGCGCCAGAACCGTGAGATCAAGGGCTACCCGGACGGCTACCGCATCGCGGACCTGGGGACCTGGCCCCGACCGGGGCTGCGGGGGTGCCCCGTGCACAGCGGCGGGACCGGACCCGCTACCGCGCCGTGACACGGCGAAGGGTCAGTCCTCTTCGCCCTTGCTCCCGAGGACCACATCCACCGTGTGCTCCTTGCCGCCCCGCTCATACGTGAGCTTCACGGTGTCGCCCGGCTTGTGGGTCCAGATCTCGCTGATCAGGGTCGGACCGCTGTCGATCGGGCGGTCGTCGAGCTTGGTGATCAGGTCGCCCGGCTTGAGTCCCGCCTTGGCGGCGGGGCCGCCCGGCGTGACCGGGTCGGTGCCGCCCGCGCCCTTCTCCGTGATGCGCGCGCCGCCGTCGCGGCTGGTCTCGTCGATGGTGACCGAGGCGCCGATCATCGGGTAGGTGGCCTTGCCGTTCTTGATCAGGTCCTGGGCGACGTTCTTGGCCGTGTTGACCGGGATCGCGAAGCCGAGACCGATCGAGCCGGCCTGCTGGCCGCCCATTCCACTGCCGGCCGACTGGATCGCGGAGTTGATGCCGATGACCGCGCCGCGCGCGTCGAGCAGCGGACCGCCGGAGTTGCCCGGGTTGATCGAGGCGTCGGTCTGCAGCGCGCTCATGTACGAGCGGGCGGCGCTGGAGCCGTCGCTGGAGGCGACCGGACGGTTCTTGGCGGAGACGATGCCCGTCGTCACGGTGTTGGAGAGACCGAACGGCGCACCGATCGCGATCGTCGAGTCGCCGACCGCCACCTTGTCCGAGTCGCCGAGAGCCAGCGGCTTGAGCCCCGAGGCGTTCTTCAGCTTCAGGACGGCGACGTCATAGCCCTGCGCCCGGCCGATCACCTCGGCGTCGTACTTCTTGCCGTTGGAGAACGTCGCCGACAGCTTGCCGCCCTGCGCCGCCGTCGCCACCACGTGGTTGTTGGTGAGGATGTGGCCCTCGCGGTCGTAGACGAAGCCGGTGCCCGTGCCGCCTTCACCTTCACCGCCCTGCGCGTCGATGGTCACGACGCTCGGCAGCGCCTTGGCCGCGATGCCCGCGACCGAGCCCGGCTCGCGCTTGAGGTCGGCCGGGGTGTCCGAAGCGGCGACGGTCGTGGAGTCCGTAGCGCTGTCGTTGCGCTCGGCGGCCCAGTAGCCGATCCCTCCGCCGACACCGCCCGCGACCAGCGCGGCGGCGAGCGCGGCCGCGACGAGACCACCCTTGCGGGACTTGGGGGAGGCGGGGGCCGGCTGATAGCCCGCGCCCCACTCCTGACCGCCACCGCCGTTCGCGTACGCGGGCGTGGCGGGCGGCTGCGGCGGCCAGCCGCCACCGGCGGCGGCGTGCGGCTGCTCATGCCCACCGGCGGCGTGCGCGTGCTCACCGGTGACGTGCGCGTGCTCACCGGGCTGCCCCGGGGCGCCCGCGGCGGTCGGCGCGGCATACGGCGCACCCGAAGGCGCGCTCGCCGCAGCTCCCGTGGGAGCGCCCGCCGGAGGCGTCGCGGGAGCACCCGCCGGCGGAACCGGCGGCAGCTGCGCCGTCTCGCCCGCCTGCACGGGGGGCAGCGGCGCGGTCACGTTCTCATCGGGCCGAGGTCCGCCGGGCGCGGCCCCATCGGCGGCGCCCTTGTCGGACGGTCCCCCGTCGGCGGCGCCTTCCTGCGAAACCGACGGAGGCGCAGGAGGTACGGACGGGGCGGGGGGAACTTCGTTGCCCTCGTTCTCGGTGCTCACAGCTCTACTCCTCGATCCACGGCGTCCGTCAGTATCTTTTCTGCTGGCCGCACTTATGCTCCGCAAGCCTTTCCCACCGGACGTCAGGGCGCCATAAGCCGCACCTGTGTGTCCGTCGCCCATCCTCGGCGGCGGCCGGAACCGGCGCATCCGCTGAGACTCCGTCAGGTCACCCGACGTACGCCACGGGTACCCCGCGAAGTGACACCATGTCGCGGTGACTTCCGCACAAACCCCGCAGCCCTCGGGGCGCGATCCCCGGTCGATCCAGGTCGTCGCCCACCGCGGCGCCTCCGACGAAGCCCCCGAGCACACCCTCGCCGCGTACAAGAAGGCGATCGAGGACGGCGCGGACGCGCTGGAGTGCGATGTCCGGCTCACGGCCGACGGACACCTCGTGTGTGTCCACGACCGGCGCGTCAACCGTACGTCAAACGGCCGCGGCGCCGTCTCCGCCCTGGAGCTCGCCGATCTCGCCGCCCTCGACTTCGGCTCCTGGAAGAACAGAGAGGACGGCCCGGAGTGGGAGGACACCTCCGTCCTCACGCTCGAGCGCCTGCTCGAACTGGTCGCGGACGCGGGCCGCCCCGTGGAGATGGCCATCGAGACCAAGCACCCCACCCGCTGGGCGGGCCAGGTCGAGGAGCGGCTGCTGCTCCTGCTCAAGCGCTTCGGTCTGGACGCGCCCAAGACGCCGGCGGATTCTCCGGTACGGGTGATGAGTTTCTCGGCCCGTTCGCTGCACCGGATCCGGGCCGGCGCCCCGACGCTGCCCACCGTGCAGCTGCTGCAGTTCCTCACGCCGCGCACCCGCGACGGCCGGCTTCCCGAAGGGGTGGGGATCGCGGGGCCCGGCATCCGGCTCGTCCGCAACAACCCCTCGTACATCGAGAAGCTCCGGCGGGCCGGTCACCAGGTGCACGTATGGACCGTGAACGAGCCGCAGGACGTGGACCTCTGCGTCCGGCTCGGCATCGACGCGATCATCACCAACCGCCCGCGCGCGGTCCTCGAACAGCTCGGCCGGGGCTGAGCACCTGTTGCCGTGCCCCACCCCCGGCACCAGCCGTCACTCACGCAGAGTGCACCGGCGCGTTCGGACCGTATCCGTTTGACCCGAGTGCGTCATGAGGCCGTCATAACGGTGTCCCGTATGCGGATTGGCCGGTTTCCGGTCCAGGCCAATGGGGCATCCACACCGTGGCGTGGGGCTAAGGAGGTCTCGGGGGTGGCGTTGGTGGTGGCACAGGAGGTGCCGGCGTCGTCGAGCATGGCCGTACCTCATGGTCCTGCAGGCGTAGGACGAGCAAGACACTGCATGCGTGATCAGCTGCGTATCAGCGGCGTATCCGAAGCGGTGATCGACGATGCCGTCCTGATTCTTTCCGAATTGCTCAGCAATGCCTGCCGGCACGGCAGGCCGCTCGAGGACGCCGCGATGGTGGGCGACGGCAATGTGCGGGCGGCTTGGCGGCTCGACGCATCCGGTCGGCTCACGGTCGAGGTGACGGACGGGGGCGGTCCGACCCGACCGGTTCCGGCCACACCGTCGGTCACGGCGCGCGGCGGCCGAGGGCTCGGCATCATCGCGACGCTGTCCGACGAGTGGGGTGTACGGGACGGCACGGCGGGCGAGGTCACGGTGTGGGTCGTGCTGACGACCGGGCACCGGCGCGACGACTTCGCTACGCGTGTCACAGGACCGGTGGAGCTGTTCGGCGACCTCGGCTGACACGGTCGCCCGGGTGACCCCGGGCGACCGCCCACGGCATCCGGCGCGCAACGGCTAGGCTCACCGCCGTACCGCCCAAGCCGTGACCGGGAGACGCACGATGGCCAAGAAGCGCCCTCAGACAAAGAAGCCGCAGAAGGCGCAGACCGCCGGCGGGGCCCGCGGCGCAGCCGCTGATGGGAACTGGCCTGTTGTCGGCGCGCGCGAACCCTGCCCCTGCAACTCGGGCCGCCGCTACAAGGCCTGCCACGGCCGCGCCGCCGCGCAGGCCGTGACCGAGCTGGTGCACCGCCCGTTCGAGGGCCTGCCGGGTGAGTGCGACTGGGTCGCGCTGCGCGAACTGGTGCCCGCCGCCACGGTGGAGCTCACGCTCAAGGACGGTCTGCCCGAGGGCGTGCCGTCGGTGACGCTCGCGACCGTACTGCCGATGGCGTGGCCGGGTCTGCGCCGCGAGGACGGCTCGGTCCTGATCGGGCTGCAGAACGACACCTCGTCCGGTGACTTCAGCCGCGACCTCGCCGACATCCTCACCCAGGCGCTCACCACCGAGCCGGGCAACCCCATCGCCGCCCGCCGCACCTCGGGCGACGGCCCCCGGCTGCAGGAACTCCTGGACCCGAAGGGCCCGTTCGAGCCGGTCGTGCACGAGGGCTTCGAGTTCTGGGTGCCGGACGCGGAGAACGCCAACGCCGAGGTCAGCGCCTCCCTGGAGCGGGCCAACGCCGCCGCGATCCCGACCGTGAAGCTCACGGGCGTGAACGCCGCGTACTGGTGCGAGACCCCGGAGAAGAACCACCTGCGCTGGGTCATGCCGCACCCCGAGGAGAAGCTGCTCGACGCGCTCGCGCGGCTGCACGCGGCCGGCACGTCGAGCCTCGGTGAGAACACGCGCCTGGTGGGCTCGTTCCGTGCGCACGGTCTGATGGTCCCCGTGTGGGACCTGCCGACCGGCATGTCGGCGGCCGATGTCGAAAAGCCCGCCGCCGAGTTCGCCGAGCGCCTCGCCACGGCCCTCGCCGACGAGACTCCGCTCACCGGCGAGGAGCGCCGCGCCCGTGGCGGTCTCACCAACCGGCAGGTCACGCTGAGCTGACCGGCCGGTCAGTCCGCGATGACTTATTGCGGGCGCATCGGGCGATCACCGAGTGATCAGAAATGGCCATTCATGATCGCCGAGAGACATAGGAAAGCCACAGAAAACGTATGACAACGGTCACAACTCCCGGCCTTCCCAGGTAAATCCCCAGCGGATTGGCCGATACCGGCCGAGATCGAATTTGCGAACCGCAGATCTCTTGTTACCGTTCAAGTAGCCCGGTCGCTGGTGCATCCCCCGTCGCCAGCGACCGGGCCTTTTCATGCCCGCGGCCGGATGGCCGGGCGGCCGGCCGAGCGCCGCCGCTCAACTGCCCGTGGCAGGCGCCGCATTGCTGCCGGAGCGCAGCAGCATCGGACGACCCTCACCCTGGTCCTGGCCCTCGCTCCCGTCGGCGTCCGCCGGAGCCGCGAACTCCGCCACCGCCGAGTACGCCTCCGGCTCACCCGCCGTCCGCTCACGCGGCGTCTCGCACGCCCCGGGCTCGTCCCCTTCGTCGACGGCGCAGTGCATCTGCACGGTCCGTCCGTCGGGCCCCATCAGCGTGAGCACCGCACTCAGTTCCTCACCGGTGCCATTGCGGTAGTACGTACGGGCCCACGTGTCCCGGCCCTGGCTCAGCACACAGGTCTGGGCCTCGACGCCCTCGGGGGAGGCGAGTTCGGGACCGCACTGCGCCGCGGTCGTCAGGCCGAGCCCGGACAGCAGACCGGAGGTCCGCGCCTGCTTCGCCGGCTTCCCGGCCGTCCCGTCCGTCCCGTCGCCGAGCGCCTCGACCGGCGTGTCCGCCTTCGCCCGCACGTCCCCGTTCTTCGCGGGTACGCCCCTCGCGGGTACGTCCTTCGCCGGCATGTCCCTCGCCGGTACGTCCTTCGCCAGTACGTCTTCGTCGAAGGAGCCCGCCGGGCCCGCCGCCGCACCCGCGAGCGGCAGCAGGACCGCGAGCAGCACAACGGCGAGGAGCGCGGACATACGTGCTCGCTGCAACGGACCCACCTGTTCAACTGAACGGCACAACAACGGAGGTGAGCCCGAAGATAGCGACGGCCGGGGGCCCTCAGGCCCCACGCGCGCCCAAGCTGCCTAGAACTCGGGCGCGCTCACACCCGTATGAGTGAGGGTGTCGACCAGAACATCCACCAGGGCCTCGATGTCCGGCAGCCACGGCTTGGCCGAACCGGTCAGCGGGGCGCGCTCCCAGCGGACCTCTCCCTGGCCGGTCTCCGAGGGCGGCAGGACGACATAGCCGCCGGTGCCGTGGAAGCGGAGCGAACCGGGCACGTGGTCCTTGGCGTAGAGCAGTTCGCCGAGGTGGGGCATCGAGTACGGCGCGACGAGCAGCGACCAGCGGTCGGGGGTCGCGACGACCGGGCCGACGCGGACGCCCTTGCGGTCGAGCACGGCGAGGGAGCGGGCCGCCGCGATGGCCGGCAGGCTCACCGCACTGGGGCCCGGGCCTCCTGTCGCCAGGACGACCGGCGCCGTCGGACGGTTGGTCCACCACCAGCGGACCATCCGCTCATCGCTGGTCGCGGCCAGGATGCCGGGATCGAACGGGTGGGCGCCGGGGGTGGCGCAGTCGGGGTCGGGACACGCGCATTGCGGCGATCCCGGCTGCTGCAATCCCACGCCGGGGAGCACCGGCCACTGCCAGGTGCCGGCAAAGGTCAGGGCCGCTCTGATCTGGTCAGGCCTCCCACCGGAGCGCTTCGACAGGAGCCTGCGTCGCCTTCCGGGGATCTCGCGCATGAGCGCTCGTTCCTTTCCGTTGAAAACGCAGAGACACTACCGACACTGCGGGCCGCTTCGGACCACTTCGAACATTGCGGACACGTGCGTCACGCTTGGAGCTCGGACTGAGCTACGGATGCTCGTACCTGACTGCAGTTGGTCGTTCCGCACTGCAGATGCATCCATTACAACCATGGCGGTGGGTGGCGCGCGCCTGGCGCTTGCTGTGCCTTGCCTGCCCGGGTGCTTGTCCCGCTTGCGAACCGCCATGAGCCATACGGCCGGAGCACGGCCTTCGCTCTCTAGGACGTATAGGTCCGTCGTCTGGTTCAGAAACAGCGCCAACTGTGGCTGTTCTTCCCTGAGTACGTACCCGTCCCGCCCGCCGTGCCGTCGAACGCAGCCCAGTCGACATCAATAACGGATTGGTCAGGGCTGTTTTTCGCCAAGTTCCCTTTTTCGTCACAGTTGCCTCGGGCACCCCATGGACACCAGGAATCCTCGCAGGACAATGCTGGACATCCCCAGACCAGGGCGTGTAGATGTGGACCTATTGCTGGCGGCGCAGAATGACATGGGGGTTTGCGATGCTATTGAGCAATATGGAACATCCGGAATACCGGATGCGAACCGCGCCATGAACGCCCCTCACCTTCCGAAAGTGGCCGGAATCGATCCCAGCTCCACTTCGGTTCCCGCCCCCGCGCACACCCCGGCGCCCCCTTGCGCCCCGACGGCCGCCACCCCGGCGGCCGTGATCCAGGACCGGCTCGCCGGCTGGGTATCCGACCTCACCACGCTCCACGAGCTGACCGAGCGGCTGACGCGCACGGCCGTGCTCGAGGACTGCCTGCGCGAACTGCTGCGCGCCGGCGCCGCACTGGTCGGAGCCCGCCGCGGACTCGTCATCCTCGAACCCTCCGACCGGCTCGGCCCCGAGACCATGACCGGGCTGGGACTCGAGCGGGCCGATCTCGGACATCTGGAGACCGTGCCGCGCGACGCCACCTCGTACGGCCGGCTGCTCGACGGCTCCGGACCGCTGGGCCCCGGCGAATGCGGGATCGCCCAGCCCGATCTGCTCGCCGAGGAGAACCTCGACCCGCGCCACCGCTCGGTCGCGGACCGGCTCGGCTACGCGGCCAGCTATGCCGTGCCGCTCACCTGCGACACGGCAGGGCGGCCGGGAGCGGCGGACCGGCTCGGTGCGGCGGTCTGGCTGTACGACGAGCCGGCCGAGCCCGTGGAGCGCCAGCGCCATCTGATCGGCCTCTACATGCGGTACGCGGGCGAGCATCTGGCCCGTCTCGTCGAGCTCGAACGCGCCCGTACGACCATGGCGACCATCGCCGAGGAACTGCTGCCGAGCCGGCTCCCCCGGGTCGCCGGCGTCCAGCTCGCCGCCCGGCACCGCACCGGCCCGCGCGGCGGCGGCGACTGGTACGACGCGCTGCCGCTGCCGGAGGGCGCGCTCGGGCTCGCGGTCGGATCCGTGACCGGGGCAGGACCCAGCGCGGTCGCGGCGATGGGACGGCTGCGGGCGTCCCTGCGGGCGTACGCCGTCATGGAGGGCGAGGACCCCGTCGCCGTGCTCTCCGATCTCGAACTGCTGCTTCGCCTCACCGAACCCGCGCGCAGCGCCACCGCGCTCTTCGCGTACTGCGAACCGCGCCGGCGCAAGATCGTGCTCGCCGGGGCCGGGCACTCGCCGCCGCTGATCATCGGCGAGCGGCGGACCGAGTTCGTGGAGACCTCGCTCTCCGCGCCGCTCGGAATGCTGAGCTGCTGGGAGGCGCCGAGCGTGGACCTCTCCCCGGAGCCCGGCGAGACCGTGCTGCTCTATACGGACGGGCTGCTCCACCGCACCGGCGACCCGATGGACCGCGCCTTCGCCCGGCTGCACGCGGCCGCGGCGAGCGTGCCGAAGGCACTGCGGGACGACCCCGGGGCGATCGCGGATCACGTCCTGAGAACCGTGCTCACGGACGGACGGGACGAGGCGGACAGCGACGAGGACGTGGTGCTGCTCGCGGCCCGTTTCGAGTAGGAGCGGCCTGCCCCTTCTGCTCGGGTTTGCTAGACCGGGATGCCTTTCGCGTGAGTTTGGCCATACGTACAGGCCGTGGAACCGCTTCCGTACGGACATACGATGGACGGTGGTCCCCAGGTCACTACGAGGAGGCATCCGTGGCCGAAGAGCTCACCGACAAGCCCGGCGAAGAAGCAGCAGAAGAGGCAGCCGAGAAGCCCATCAAGCAGCGGAAGAACGGCCTGTACCCGGGCGTGTCCGATGAGCTGGCCGAGAGCATGCGCTCGGGCTGGGCGGACACCGAGCTGACGGATCTGGAGCCGATCGCCCAGGCCGGGCACACCGCCCGCCGCCGCGCCGCCCTGTCCGCCGCCTTCCCGGGCGAGCGTCTGGTGGTCCCCGCGGGCAAGCTCAGGACCCGGTCCAACGACACCGAGTACGGCTTCCGCGCGTCCACCGAGTACGCGTACCTGACCGGCAACCAGACCGAGGACGGCGTCCTGGTCATGGAGCCGGTCGAGGGCGGCCACGAGGCGACGCTGTACCTGCTGCCGCGCTCCGACCGCGAGAACGGCGAGTTCTGGCTGGACGGCCAGGGCGAGCTGTGGGTCGGCCGCCGGCACTCGCTGACCGAGGCCGAGAAGCTGTACGGCATCCCCGCATCCGACGTCCGCAAGCTCGCCGACGCGCTCGCCGGGGCCACCGGCCCGGCCCGCGTGGTGCGCGGGCACGACGCCGGAATCGAGCAGGCGCTGACCGACAAGGTCACCGCCGAGCGCGACGAGGAGCTGCGGGTCTTCCTGTCCGAGGCGCGGCTGGTCAAGGACGCGTTCGAGATCGGGCAGCTGGAGCAGGCCTGCGCGTCCACCGCGCGCGGCTTCGAGGATGTCGTGAAGGTCCTCGACAAGGCCGAGGCGACCTCGGAGCGCTACATCGAGGGCACGTTCTTCCTGCGCGCCCGCGTCGAGGGCAACGACATCGGCTACGGCTCGATCTGCGCCGCGGGCCCGCACGCCACGACCCTGCACTGGGTGCGCAACAACGGCGAGGTGCGCTCCGGCGACCTGCTCCTGCTCGACGCCGGTGTGGAGACCAACGAGCTCTACACCGCGGACGTGACCCGCACGCTGCCGATCAACGGCCGCTACAGCGAGCTCCAGAAGAAGATCTACGACGCGGTGTACGAGGCCCAGGAGGCCGGTATCGCCGCGGTCAAGCCGGGCGCCGCCTACCGCGACTTCCACGACGCCGCCCAGCGCGTGCTCGCCGAGAAGCTCATCCAGTGGGGTCTCCTGGAGGGCTCGGTCGAGCGCGTCCTGGAGCTCGGCCTCCAGCGCCGCTTCACCCTGCACGGCACCGGTCACATGCTCGGCATGGACGTCCACGACTGCGCGGCCGCGCGCCGTGAGGCGTACGTGGACTGCACGCTGGAGCCGGGCATGTGCCTGACGGTCGAGCCGGGTCTGTACTTCCAGGCCGACGACCTGACGGTGCCCGAGGAGTACCGCGGGATCGGCGTCCGGATCGAGGACGACATCCTCGTCACCCAGGACGGCAACCGGAACCTCTCGGACGCGCTGCCGCGTACCAGCGAGGACGTCGAGGCCTGGATGGCTTCGCTCAAGGGCTGATCCGCCCGTACGGGTTGTACGCAAGGGACGGTGCGCGACCGGCGTGCCGTCCCTTGCGTATATACGGACGCGGGGTGGCCGTTAGGGTCCGCTGCATGAGCGACCCCTGGGCCGACCAGGCCGAACGCATCGGCGCCGACCTGCACTTGGAGCTCGACGGCGGCGGCAGCCGGCGGGCGGCGCTGATCCGTGCGCTGCGCGCCGCCGTGGCCGAGGGGCGGCTGCGGCCGGGGCAGCGGCTGCCGCCGTACCGGTCGCTCGCCGCGGATCTGGGGCTGACGCGGAACACCGTCGCGAGCGCGTACGCCGAGCTGGTCGCCGAAGGGTGGCTGACGGCGCGGCAGGGGTCGGGGACGCGGGTGGCGGCGCGGTCGGTTTCCACGGGGCGTGCGGGTTCCACGGGGCGTGCGGGTTCCCCTGTCCAGGCGCCCGCCGCAGCGGCGGCGCGGGCGCGGCGGCCGGTGGTGGTGCACGATCTCGGCCAGGGGAAGCCGGACGCGGCGTCGTTCCCGCGTACCGCATGGGCCGCTGCCGCCCGCCGTGCGCTGACCTCCGCGCCCAACGAGGCCTTCGGGCCCGGCGATCCACGCGGGCGGCCCGAGCTGCGCGAGGCGCTCGCGGAGTATCTGGCGCGGGCGCGTGGAGTGCGCACGGAGCCGGACCGCATCGTCGTCTGCTCGGGCTTCGCGCATGCGCTGCGGCTGCTGTTCGGGGGCGCGGGCGGCTCCGGGCGCGGGGTCCTGCGCGGTCCGCTGGCCGTCGAGGCGTACGGGCTCGGGTTCCACCGCTCACTGATGGACGCCGCCTCCGTGCGTACGGTGCCCATCGAGGTCGACGAACAGGGCGCACGGACCGAGGAGTTGACGTCCGGTGCGCGGGCCGTGCTGCTGACCCCGGCGCATCAGTTCCCGACGGGCGGGCCGCTGGTGTCCGGGCGGCGGGCGGCCGCGGTGGAGTGGGCACGGTCGTCCAGGGGCGGGCTCGTCCTCGAGGACGACTACGACGGCGAGTTCCGCTACGACCGCGAACCCGTCGGCGCCGTACAGGGGTTGGACCCCGAGCACGTGATCTATCTCGGCTCGGTCAGCAAGAGCCTGTCGCCCGCGGTGCGGCTGGGTTGGATGGTGCTGCCGGGGCATCTCGTCGACGCGGTGGTCGGCGTGAAGGGCGAACGGGAGGCGTGGGCGAGCGCGCTCGACCAGCTCACACTGGCGGAGTTCCTCGCGTCCGGGCAGTACGACCGGCATGTACGGCGGATGCGGCAGCGCTACCGGGGGCGGCGGGATCGGTTGGTGTCCGTGCTCGCGGAGCGGGCCCCGCACGTGACCGTGTCCGGGATCGCGGCCGGTCTGCACGCGGTGCTGCGCCTGCCTGCCGGGACGGAGGCGGGGACCTTGGCGCGGGCCGCGCGGGCGGGGGTCGCGGTCGACGGGCTGTCGGCGTTCCGGCATCCGGATGCGGGGGCTTCACCTCTCGAAGGCCTCGTGGTGGGGTACGCCGCTCCTGCGGAGCATGCGTACGGGGCGGCGCTGGATGCGTTGTGTGCGGTGCTGCCCAAGCGGTGAGCCCGCAGGGGCCGGAGCGGGGCCGGCAAATCAGACCGTGACCAGCGGTGAGTCCGTGCGCCACTTCAGGATCTTGTCGAAGCTGACCACCGCGCCGTCGCGATTGGCGAAGGAGACGTGGTCGGCGATCTCCTCGATCAGGCCGAGGCCTCTGCCGTGCTCCGCTTCGCAGTCCGCCGGCGGGGTGTAGTCACGCGTCGTGGGCCGTTCGATCGTGGCGAGCGGGAAACCGGGCCCCGAGTCGGCGACCTCGATACGGCACTTCTCGCCGTCCAGATACGCCGTGACCCGGTACGCGTCCTGATCCGGGCGGGGCTCGCCGGAGCCGTACTCCGAAGCCCCGTGCTCCACCGCGTTGGCACAGGCCTCGGTCAGCGCGACCGACAGTTCGAAGGAGATGTCGGGGTCGACGCCCGCGGTCTCCATCGTGCCGAGCAGTAACCGGCGGGCGAGCGGAACGCTGGCAGCCTCGCGCCGCAAGTGGAGCGACCACCAAAGACTCATGTCTCAGGCCTCCCGGCTGCGGCTCGGCATACCGATACGTATTGCCGCCTACGGCCTTCTGCAATCGCCGAGTTGACGTGATGCCGCCCATACGGCGGATGTGCCGCATACATCACCACGTGTAAAGAAACCCGGGCCCTGGGCAGAACCTCACGTTCCGGACCTTGCGGACCTGCCGTACGGACGGGATAAGCCCAGTGCGATGATGAGCCGGTCATGCCTGCCCCCCAGCCCCGCGCACCACGGTCCGGAACCGAGTTCCGGCTGCTCAGGGCCGTGGCCTTCGCCACGGTCTGTGTCGCGCTGTCCGCGGGCGGGCACCTCCTCGCCTCGCACGGAGCCGTGCCGGTCTGGTCCCTGGGCCTCGGCTTCCTGTTGACGCTCGCGGTCGCCGTGCCGCTCTCCGGACGGCCGCGCTCCGCCGCGGCGATCACCGGTGCGCTCGCGGTGGGCCAGCTGGGGCTGCACTGTCTGTTCGGGCAGAGCCAGCAGATGGCCGCGCAGAGCATGGCCGACCACTCCGCGATGGAGCAGGCCACCGGTCTGCTGTGCGGGGCCGGGGCCGTGGTCACCAGCCCTCACCAGGCGTACGGCATTCTCGCGAACGCGGGTCTCGCCCCGCCGACCGCGGGCGGCCACGCCCATCACATGCCCGACGGCATGGCTCCGGGCGCGCACCTGCTGCCCGATCTGCCGATGCTGCTCGGCCACCTTCTGGCCGCGCTCGCGCTCGGCTGGCTGCTTCGCCGCGGTGATCTCGCACTGACGCGGGTCGTCGAACTGTCCGTCTTCTCGGTGCAGGGAATTGCGGAGGTGGCGCTCGTACGGAGGCTGCGCGCCGCGCTCGCGCTGGTGCGCGCCCTGCGGGCCGGCCTTCCGGGTGCGCCCGGAACGGTCGGGCACGCCCGCCGCACCTTGCCGGATCCGCCCGCGAAGCCCCGTACCACCGCACTCGCGCACACGGTGATCAGGCGCGGGCCGCCCGCGGACCCGTTCGCGCTCGCTGCCTGACGCGGCTCTCTCCCGACCTCATTCGGTACGGAGGTGTCGCGCGGCAGACACGCACGCACGGCCGCCGAACGGCCGGCTGCGTTGTGAAGTCCCGCCACCTTTCACCACTGCCGAGTGGAGTTCCGCCATGAAGATCTCTCGTGTTCTGACCGCGTCCGCCGTCGCCGCCGGTTCCGTCGTCCTGCTCTCCGGTACGGCCTTCGCGCATGTCTCCGTCCAGCCGCAGGGCGAGGCCGCCAAGGGCTCGTACGCCACCGTCAACTTCAAGGTGCCCAACGAGTCCGACACCGCCTCGACCGTGAAGCTCGAGGTCAACTTCCCGACCGACCACCCGCTCGCGTCCGTGATGCCGCAGCCGGTGCCGGGCTGGGACGTCAAGGTCACCAAGTCCAAGCTGGACAAGCCGCTCGAGGTGCACGGCAACAAGATCACCGAGGCCGTCTCCAAGGTCACCTGGACCGCGGACGACAAGGGCGTGCAGCCCGGTCAGTTCCAGCAGTTCCCGGTCTCGCTCGGCCAGCTGCCCGAGGACGCCGACCAGATGGTGTTCAAGGCGCTGCAGACGTACAGCGACAAGGAAGTCGTGCGCTGGATCGAGGAGCCGGTCGAGGGCGGCGAGGAGCCGGAGAAGCCCGCGCCCGTCCTCCAGCTGAGCGAGGCGGCCGACGATCACCACGGCGGCGGCTCCGCCGACAAGGCCGCGAGCTCCGACTCGGACGGCAAGGGCGGCGACGACGCCAAGGAGAACACCGCCTCCGCCGACTCCAGCGACGGCACCGCAAGGGCGCTCGGCATCGCGGGCATCCTGGTGGGTGCGGCGGGTGTGGCGTTCGGCGTGCTGGCCGGACGTCGTCGTTCGGCCTGACGGCCGCACCCGCATCACCTGCTGAGAGAGAAAAACCCATGCCCATCCAGAAGCACGACGATGCCGACAGGCCCAAGCGACGCGTGGGCCTGATCACCGGTATCGCCGTCGGCGCGGCGCTGGCCCTCGGGGCCGGCGCCCTCGCCGTCACCCAGAGCGGGGACGACTCGAAGACGCCGCCCGCCGCCACCGACATCACCGTGGAGAAGGCGGCGACGGTCCTCGACCGGCCGTTCGAGAAGCCGGACCTCGTCCTGACGGACACCCACGGCAAGAAGTTCGATCTGCGCGAGCGGACCAAGGGCAAGCCGACGCTGATCTATTACGGCTACACGCACTGCCCCGACGTCTGCCCGCTCACCATGAGCAATCTCGCCGTGGCCAAGAAGGAGCTGGAGAAGAAGCTCCCCAAGGCCGAGATCGACAAGCTCCAGGTCATCATGGTCAGTTCCGACCCCGAGCGGGACACCCCTGAGCACCTGGGCACCTGGATGAAGTCCCAGGACCCGTCCTTCATCGGTCTGACCGGCGACTTCCCGACGATCCAGGCCAGCGCGCGCTCGCTCGGCATCGTCATCGAGGAGCCGGTGAAGGAGAAGGACGGCACCGTCACCTCCACGCACGGCAAGCAGGTCATCGCGTTCTCGCCGAAGACCGACGAGGGCTATGTCCTCTACAACGGCGAGGAAGCCACCTCGGACGACTACGCCAAGGACCTCCCCAAGATCATGAAGGGGGAGAAGCCGTGAGGCGCCGCGCGACCCTGGCCGGCGCCATAGCCCTCACCTCGGTGGTGCTGCTCGCGGGCTGCTCGGACTCCGGGACGGAACAGGGCGCGTCCGAGCCCCGGTTGAGCGTGCGCGACGGCTATATGCCCAAGCCCGCGCTCAAGGACATGGCCGGCGGGTTCATGACCATCGTCAACAAGGGCGGCGCCGACAAGCTCATCGGGATGAGCAGCCCGCTCGCCGACGAGGTCATGGGCCACCGCACGGTCGACCAGAAGATGGAGCACGTCGCCTCCTTCGCCATCCCGGCCGACGGCGAGCTCGACTTCGAGCGCGGCGGCAACCACCTGATGTTCATGGACCTCACGTCCATGCCGAAGGTGGGCGACAAGGTCGAGGTGGAGCTGCGCTTCGAGAAGGCGGGCACGGTGAAGACCGAGCTCGAGGTCAAGGACGCCACGTACAACCCGAAGAACAGCTGAGAAAAGGGGACCGCAAGCCATGCCGCCCACCGCCCCCCGTCCTCGTACGAGCGGGATCCGCAGTCCGTTCGTACAGCTCTTGCTGTTGTTCGTGGCCGTCACCGGGGCTCTGCTCGCCGGTGCCGCGCCCGCGTCCGCGCATGCCGCGCTGACCGGCAGCGATCCCGGGCAGGGGTCGGTGGTGCAGCAGGCGCCGGACAAGGTGACCCTGCACTTCACCGAGAAGGTCGCGATGTCGGACGACTCGGTGCGGGTGCTCGACCCGAAGGGCAAGCGGGTCGACAAGGGCAAGATCAAGGACGTCAGCCGCGGGAAGTCCGCCTCGTACGAGAAGCAGCTGGTCGCCGGGCTGCCCGACGGCACCTTCACCGTGGCCTGGAAGGCGGTCTCCACCGACAGCCATCCGGTCTCGGGCGCCTTCAGCTTCTCGATCGGCGCACCCTCCGACACCACCGTGCAGCTCTCCGGCCAGGAGGCAGGCGGCGGTGCGGTCGGTGTGCTCTACGGCATCGCGCGCTATGTCTCGTACGCCGCCTTCACCTTGATGGCGGGCGGCGCCGCCTTCGTCCTCATCTGCTGGCCGAAGGGGGCGACGGCCCGTCCGTTGCAGCGCCTTGTGGCGTACGGATGGGTCGCGCTCACCGCGGCGACGCTCGCACTGCTGCTCCTTCGCGGCCCGTACACCGACTCCGGCAAGCTCTCCGACGTCCTCGACCTCGGGCAGATCAGCGAGGTGCTCCAGACGAAGACGGGCGCGGCGCTCGTCTCGCGGCTGCTGCTTCTCGCGGCCGCGGCCCTGTTCATCGCGGTGCTCTTCGGGGCGTACGCGAAGCGCGAGGATGCCGGGGAGAAGCGGGACCTGACCTTCGGTCTGGCGATCGGTGGCACCGTGGTCGCGGCGGGGATCGCCTCGACGTGGGCGCTGGCCGAGCACGCGTCCAGCGGGATCCAGACGGGGATCGCGATGCCCGTCGACGTCCTTCATCTGCTGGCCGTGGCGACGTGGCTCGGTGGTCTGACCGCGCTGCTCGTGGCGCTGTTCAAGGTGCCGTCCCTCGAGGCCTCGGCCGCACGGCGGTTCTCGTCGCTGGCCTTCTGGTCGGTGGTCGTGCTCGCCGGGACCGGTCTGTATCAGTCGTGGCGGCAGGTCGGCTCGTGGTCGGCGCTGACCGGCACGTCGTACGGGCAGTTGCTGATCGTGAAGATCGGCCTGGTCGCCGTGCTGCTCGGGGTCGGCTGGATCTCGCGGCGCTGGACCGCCGGCCTGGCCGATCCGTCGGCGCTTGCGGCCGAGAGCGGCGCGAAGGCCGCCGAAGGCAGCCGCGCGAAGGTGGTCGATGGCCCCGGCGCGAAGGTGGTCGAGCAGCGGGCCAAGGTCGGCGTGGCCGCGGGCAAGACTCCGAAGAACCCCAAGCGCGCGGCTCAACTCGCCCGTCAGCAGGCCGCCGTGGCCGCGGCCCGCGAGAAGCGGCTGCGGGACGCGGACCCCGGCCGGGCCGGGCTGCGGCGTTCGGTCCTCGCCGAGGCGGGGGTCGCAGTCGTGCTGCTCGCCGTGACGACGGTGCTGACCTCGACGGAACCCGGGCGCACCGTGGAGCAGTCGGAGCAGTCCGCACCGGCGGCCGCCGCGAACCAGCCGCTCGACCTCACCCTGCCGTTCGACACCAAGGGCGAGGACGGCAAGGGCAATCTGCGCATCGACATGACTCCGGGGCGTACGGGCGCCAATGAGCTGCACGTCTGGGCGACCCGTCCCAACGGCAAGCCCTTCGACCTCCCCGAGGTCACGGTCGCCTTCACTCTGGAGTCCAAGGACATCGGCCCGCTGCCGGTCACACCCGACCGCATCGTCACGGGACACTGGTCGTCGACCGGCGTGCAGATCCCGATGGGCGGCGAGTGGGAACTCGCGGTGACCGTGCGGACCTCGGACATCGACCAAGTGACCGTGCGCAAGAACGTGAAGATCGGCTGAACCATGCAGGACACGAATCAGTTGGCCGAGGGCGCGCCCGAGGTGTCCGAGTCCGAGGGCATCTCGCGGCGGCGGCTGCTCGGCACCGCCGGTGCCGTCGGCGCGGGCGGCCTGGTGCTCGGCGCGGCGGGCGGTGCGGCCGGGTACGCCGCCACCGCATCGGACGCTCCGGCCGCGCTGTCGACGCTCGGCTCGACCGAGGCCGTCCGGGGCGGCGAGCACCAGCCCGGCATCCTCGAACCGCTGCACGCCCGCGGCCATCTGATCGCCTTCGACCTCGCACCGGGCGCCGGCCGCAAGGAAGCGGCGGCGCTGCTGCGGCGCTGGTCGGCGACGGCCGAGCGGCTGATGCGGGGCGAGGTCTCGGACGGCGCCACGGCCATCGCGCTGGACGCGGGCCCGTCCTCGCTGACCGTCACCTTCGGCTTCGGCCACAGCTTCTTCTCCCGTACGGGCCTCGAGAAGCAGCGTCCCGGCGCACTCGATCCGCTGCCGCCGTTCTCCTCGGACCAGCTGGACCGCAAGCGCTCCGAGGGCGATCTGTGGATCCAGATCGGCGCCGATGACGCCCTCGTGGCCTTCAACGCGCTGCGTGCGCTGCAGAACGACGCGGGGAGCGCGGCGCGTGTGCGGTGGCAGATGAACGGCTTCAACCGTTCGCCGGGCGCCACCGCCCACCCCATGACGGCCCGCAATCTGATGGGGCAGGTCGACGGGACCAACAACCCCAAGCCCTCGGAATCCGACTTCGACCGGCGGATCTTCGTGCCGTCCTCGGGCGACCCCGCGTGGATGGCCGGCGGCTCGTACGCGGTGGTCCGCCGGATCCGGATGCTGCTCGACGACTGGGAGAAGCTCTCGGTCGACGCCCAGGAGAAGGTCATCGGCCGCCGCAAGGCGGACGGTGCGCCGCTGACCGGCGGTACGGAGACCACGGAGCCGGAGCTCGACAAGGTGGGCGCCGACGGCAAGGTGGTCATCCCGGCCGACGCCCACGCCCGCATCTCACGCCCCGACCAGAACGGCGGGGCCGCGATGCTGCGCCGCCCGTTCTCGTACCACGACGGGATCGCGGCGGACGGAACGCCGGACGCCGGACTGCTCTTCATCTGCTGGCAGGCGGATCCGCTGCGCGGCTTCACCGCGGTGCAGCGCAAGCTCGACCGCGGCGACGCGCTGTCCTCGTTCATCCGGCACGAGTCGAGCGGACTGTTCGCGGTGCCGGGTGGGCCGGGCAAGGGTGAGTACGTGGGGCAGCGGCTGCTCGACTGAGCCCCTGCGGCGCTTGAGCAGATCCGAACGAAGTTCGGATGCAGGGGGTCTGGGGG
>NZ_JAAKZW010000161.1 GCF_011044995.1 Streptomyces mesophilus
CCGCACGGTCACTTCCCCCGCTCCACCCCTCCCTCAGAGAGCAGGAGTCCCATGCGCAACTCCAACCTCAGCCGCCGCACCGCCATGGCGGCCTTCGCCGGCGCAGGCGCCGCCACCCTGATCGGCACCGTTCACGCCAACGCCGCCACCGACACCAACCACGCCACCGCGTCCAGCCCCACCACGACAGCCGGCCTCCAGATCACCGCATCCCCCGCCGCCGAGGCCGAGCGGCTGCGCCTCGCCACCACCTTCCGCGGCAGCGACTTCCTTCCGACCGGCCACTACGCCCCGCCCGGCACCCGCGTGCAGATCGTGGTCACGCCACTGGACGGCGTGCTGCCGACGCTGCACACAGGCCTGTTCGACAACTACCACGTGGACACCGCGCAGCGGGCTCCCCGCAGTTACCCCCTGACCGCGGGCCTCAACACGGTCTCCGACCCCTACGGCGGCCCCCTCCACCTGCGCTTCGCGGGCGACGGCGAGCGCGCCCTGGTCGCCTTCGGTGCCGGCGTCGAGCGGATGGCCGTCTTCGAGCTGGACAAGACCCCCGAAGGTGCCTTCCAGGACCAGTTGGACGCCCGGACCTCCGCCCCATACGTCGAGCTCGTCTCTCCGCGCGCGCTCATCACGGTGACCCGGGAGGCCGCGCTGCTCCACCGCGACCAGGACCACGCCGAGTTGATGCGGCTCGTCGAGCAGGTGATCGGCTCGCACGCCGCGGTGAGCGGCCTGGACGGCTCCCGCCCGCTCCATGCCCGTAAGGCAGGCCGCTACCACTTCATCGAGGTCACCAAGGTCCCCACCGGGGTCGGCGCCTACGCCACCCACCACTTCAACGGCTTCCCGCGGGCCTACCTCGACCGCCTCCTCACCGTCGACGGACTGCGCAACCGCGGCTGGGGCTTCTACCACGAACTCGGCCATCTGCATCAGCAGTTCGCCTACCGCCCGGCCGGCCTGACCGAGGTCTCGGTCAACATCTACTCCCTCGAAGCCCAGCGCCTCTTCGGCCAGACTTCCAACCTCCTGACGGTCAACCCCGCCACGGGCCTCAACTGGTTCCAGTCCGCGCTGCCCAAACTCGGCACGGACGGCCTGAACTTCGAGCGGTCTTTCGGCGCGTACGAGAAGCTCGTCTCGCTCCGTCAGCTGGAGCTGGCCTTCGGCACCGGGATCTGGCCGGACCTGCACAAGCTGATCCGACTGGAGAACCCGCAGTCCGACTGGCAGACCGAGAACCACCTGCGCTACCGCGCCTTCGGCACGTATCTCAGCCGCGTCACCGGCCACGACCTGACGGACTTCCTGGTCCGCAGATGGGGCTACCCCATCGACACCGAAGGCGTCGCGCAGATGGCGGCCCTCGGCCTGCCCCAGCCTCCCGTCGACCCCAGCTCGCTCACGGAGTAGCCACCGCCATGACCACCCCCTACCTGCATCTGCCCCCGGCCGACCGGGTCCGTTCGCCGCGCACCGGCTGGACCCGCGCGCACTGGGAGGCGCTCGCCGACCGGCTCCTGGACGCGCTCGTGCCGTATGCCACGCCCGGCTTCGCGCAGTACCGGCTGCCCGGACGCAACAGTTGGTCCGGGGTGGTCCTGGACGGTCTCGAAGGCTATGCGCGGACCTTCCTGCTCGCCGCGTGCCGGATCGCCGGCTCGTCCGGCGCCGAGCCGGAGCTGATCGAGCGGTACGCGACGGGCCTGGCGAACGGCGTGGACCGCGCCTCGGGCGAGGCCTGGCCCGAACTCACCGACTGCTCCCAGCAGATGGTGGAGGCGGCGTCCATCGCCATCGCCCTGCACGAGACCCGGCCCTGGCTGTGGGACAAGCTGGACGCGCGGGTCCAGGAGCGGACCGTGGACTGGTTCTCGGGCTTCGTCGGCCGCCGCACCTGGGACAACAACTGGCGCCTGTTCCAGGTGGTTTCGGAGGAGTTCCTGGCCTCCGTCGGGGCTCCGCACAGCCGTCAGGACATCGACGACGGCCTCGCGCGGATCGAGGACTGGTACCTCGGCGACGGCTGGTACACCGACGGCGACGGCCGCAACTTCGACTACTACAACGGCTGGGCGATGCACTTGTACCCGCTGCTGTGGTCGCGGATAGCGGGCGCCCAGGACGACGAGCGCACGGCGGCGTACCGGGACCGGCTGCGGCAGTTCCTTGAGACGTATCCGCAGTTCTTCGGCGGCGACGGCGCCCCCGTGCACCAAGGCCGTTCGCTGGCCTACCGGTTCGCCACCGTGGCGCCGGTGTGGATGGGGGAGCTCGCCGGCTGCAGCCCGCTCGCGCCGGGGCTGACCCGGCGGCTCACGTCCGGGGTCGCGCGGCACTTCGCGGAACGCGGCGTACCGGACCGGCGGGGGCTGCTGCCGCTCGGCTGGTACGACACGTTCCTGCCCGCCACACAGCCGTATTCGGGTCCGGCCTCGCCGTACTGGGCGAGCAAGGGCTTCCTCGGGCTGCTGCTTCCGCCGGAGCATCCGGTGTGGACCGAGCGGGAGGAGCCGCTGCCCGTCGAGACCGGCGACCAGTACATCGCGCTGCCCGCACCGGGCTGGCTGCTGCACGGCACCCGGCACGACGGCATCGTCCGCCTGGTCAACCACGGCAGCGACCACAATCCGCCGGACGGTCCCGGCGAGGACGATCCGCACTACGCCAAGTTCGCGTACTCCACGGCCGCGGCCCCGGAGGCGGCGCCGCACGCCTGGGTGCGCAATGTCGACAACCACCTCGCCGTGACCGGCCCGGACGGCACGGCTTCACGCCGTCGCCGGATCCATCCGCTGACCTGTGAAGGGCGTACGGCGTCCTCCTGGCACACGACACAACCGCCGGGAATCGAGGGCGAGTTCCGCATCGTAACCACCAGCCTGCTGTACGGGCCGTGGGAGCTGCGGGTGCACCACGTGGACGGTGCCGAGGACCGGGACACCCCCGCCCCGGCCGGTCTGCGCGAGGGCGGCCACGCGGTGGCGGGCTCCGTGCGACCGGCGGCCGAGCAGGGCGAGCACTGGGCCCTGGCCCGTACCGAGGACGGGCTGACCAGCGCGGTGGTGGGCCTGCACGGCTGGGACACCGAGGCCTGCGTGGCGCGGGACGTGGAGTCCAACGCCTTCGGCCCGCACTCCGCCGTCCCCTGCCTTCGGCTGGCCCAGCACCCGGGCGGGGCCACGGTGCATGTCTCGCTCATCGCCCTGTCCCGGGACACCGTCCACCCTCGCGCCCTGCGCGAGGCGGTCGACGTCCACGTCGCCCCCGACCGCACGGTCACGATCCGCTTCCCGGACGGCGAAACCCACCTCGTACGCCCGGAATAGCCACATTCCTCACAGACATCCGCACCCGCACATCGCACACGCTGCACACCTCGAGCCGACCCATGCCCCGAAAGGACCCCCAATGCGCCGCTCCGCGATACCGGCCTCGCTCCTGGCCGCCCTGCTCACAGGCTCCGCGGCCGTCCCCGCCGCCGCTGCCGAGACCCCGTCAGGCGCCGCGTCCGACATCGGGGAGCGGTTGGCCGCGCTGCCCGGTGTGGAGGTCGTCTCGGTGGCGGACAAGGGCGGCTTCCCCCTCTACACGCTCACCTTCACGCAGCCGGTCGACCACAGCGACCCGTCGAAGGGCACCTTCGAGCAGCGCCTGACGCTATGGCACAAGTCGACCGGCGCGCCCGTCGTCTTCTACACCGGCGGATACGCCCTGGCGTCCGGGACCCGTGAGATCACCACACTCCTCGACGCCAACCAGATCAGCGTCGAGCACCGCTTCTTCGGCTCCTCCCGCCCCGAGCAGGTGGACTGGAAGGACCTGACCGTCTGGCAGGAGGCCACCGACGAGCACCGCATCGTCGACACCCTGCGCACCCTGTACGGCGCCAAGTGGCTCGGCACGGGCGCCAGCAAGGGCGGGATGACACAGGTCTACCACGAGCGTTTCTACCCGGACGACCTGGACGCCGTGGTGGCCTACGTCGCCCCGAACGACGCGGTGAACAGCGACGACCACGGATACGAGGACTTCTTCCGTACGGTCGGCACCCCCGAATGCCGGGCCGCGCTCGACGACGTGCAGCGCGAGATGCTGGTGCGCCGTGCGGCGATGCTGCCGCGCTTCGAGGCCACGGCCACGGCGAAGGGCTACACCTTCGAGAACCTCGGCTCCACGGACCGCGCCTACGAATTCGCCGTGCTGGACCAGGTGTGGAACTTCTGGCAGAGCAAGTCGCCGGAGAACTGCCCGACGATCCCGGACGCTGCGACCGCCACCGACGACGAGCTCTACACCTGGTCGCTCGCGAACGGCCTGAGCATCTACGCCGACCAGCGCCAGGGCCCGGCAGGCAACGGCCCCTACTACCACCAGGCGGCGACCCAACTGGGCTGGGCGGGCCTGAAGTTCAAGCACCTGCGCGACGTACGCCGCTACCCGGACCTGTACCAGCCGAACTCGGTGCTGCCAGAGGAGATGCGCGGACGGCACCAGCCCCTGCCGATGCTCGACGTCAGCCAGTGGGTGACCACCCGGGGCCGGCAGATGATGTTCCTGTACGGGCAGAACGATCCGTGGAGCGCGGAGAAGTTCACCCCCGGCAAGTTCGACTCGCACCTCTACGTGGCACCGGACACCAACCACAACACCCTGCTCCCCAGGCTGACGGCCGAGGACCGGGCGGAGGCCGAGGCGACGATCCGGCGCTGGGCCGCTTCGTAGACCGAGCCCGCGCCGATCCGCCGACGGTCACTCAGCGCCTGGTCTCGTACCTGGTCAGCAGCAGGCCGTCGGGGAACGGCCGGGTCTCCACCAGGCTCAGGTTCACCCAGCTGTCCAGGGCTGTGAAGAACGGTGTGCCGCCGCCCACCAGGACCGGGTGGGTGACGAGCACGTACTCGTCGATCAGCCCGGCCCGCATGGCCGCCGCGGCGAGTGTGGCACCGACGATGTCCATGGGGCCGCCGTCCTCGGCCTTGAGCCTGGTGATCTCGGTGACCGCGTCGCCGGTGACCAGGCGGGTGTTCCAGTCGACCGTCGTGGGCGTGGAGGAGAACACGACCTTCGGCATGTCCCGCCAGCGGCGGGCGTACTCGATCGCCGCCGGTGCGGCATCGGGCTGCTTGTCGGCGGTCGGCCAGTGGGAGCTCATCCCCTCCCACACCCTGCGCCCGTAAAGGGCCAGGTCCGTCGCGCCCACGCGGTCGGACCACCACTGGAACAGCTCGTCGCTCGGCACGCTCCAGCCGAGATCGTCGCCGGGCGCGGCGACGTAGCCGTCCAGGCTCGTGTTCATGGCGAAGGTCAGTTTCCGCATGGCCTCGTCCTCCCGAGAGTCGGTCTTCGGCCTGCAGACCGGCACGGCGCGCAGAAGTCATCGGTCAGGCCGCACCGAGGGCCAGTCGACCACGGGATGTCGGGCGAGGTGCGGAGCCAGTCGGCCGAATGTGTTTTGCCGGGCGCCCGAGCCGGTCACACGCTGTCCGCATGACTCGATCAACTCGCTTGCGGGGATACGTCCTGGCCGTGGCGCTGCTCGTCCCGGCCCTCGGCGGTACGACGGCTTTCGCGGCCGGCCCCGGGCCCGGAACCGGGCAGCACGCCCAGGTCCCTCGCAAGGTGGCCGGTACCTGGATCTCGCCGAGGGGCGGCGCCGAGCGCGCGTACGAGCGCCGGATCACGTTCGAACGCGACGGCCGTTTCACGATGCAGGACCTGGTGGCGCCCTGCCCGCCCAAGGTGCAGTGCGTCTGGTCCGGGATCGTGGACATCGACGGGACGTACCGCGTCGAGAAGGGTGAAGTGCTGCTCACGTACGCGGTCGTCGGCGGCCAGGGCGTCTCCGAGCTGCCGGCGGGCTTCGAGGTCGCGGGCCCGTATCTGGTGCAGAAGCTCGACGGATACAGTCGCGCCGTTTATGTCAAGGCCTGACCGACCCGCGTAACCGCCTCCCCGGGTGGCGCGACACAATGGGTCCGGCTGGACGAATCGCCCGGCCGGACCCCGTAACGCAGCAGTGGAGGCAAAACCATGGCCCAGGTCGAAGCCGTGACCGAGCGGATCATCGCGGCGGAGCCGGACGATGTCTTCGACGCGATCGCGGACTACAGCGGCACGCGTCAGAAGCTGCTGCCCGAGCACTTCAGCGAGTACGAGGTGCGTGAGGGCGGCGACGGCAAGGGCACCCTCGTGCACTGGAAGCTGCAGGCCACGAGCAAGCGCATCCGCGACTGCCTGCTCGAGGTCGACGAGCCCACCGACGGGCAGCTGGTCGAGAAGGACCGCAACTCCTCGATGGTGACCACCTGGACCGTCACCCCGGCCGGCGAGGGCAAGGCGCGAGTCGTCGTACAGAGCGTGTGGAACGGCGCCGGCGGTATCGGCGGCTTCTTCGAGAAGACCTTCGCGCCCAAGGGTCTCGGCCGGATCTACGACGCCGTACTCGCCAAGCTGGCCGCCGAGATGGAGAAGCCTGCCGCGTGAAGCGGTCCAGCCGCGTGAAGTGGCCCACTCGAAAGGGTAGTTGCCCCGGTCACCGTTTCGAGTGGTTCTCGTCGGTGGAGGGTTTTCTGCCGTAACTCGTCGCGCTTATCGCAGTTGTCGCGTATTGGCGGGAATTGAGCGATAAGCGCGACGAGGGGAGCGGCTCTGTGGGCGGGACCAGCGGGACCACATTGGTGAAACAGGCGCCGGCCGAGGCGCCCCCGCAACTGCCCGGACCGCCGGCCGAGCAGTCCGCCGACCTCAGCCCCCGCCAGGTGCGGCTGGTCTTCGTCGGTCTGATGCTCGCCCTGCTGCTCGCCGCGCTCGAGCAGATGATCGTCGCCACCGCCCTGCCGAAGATCGTCGGTGATCTGCAGGGTCTCGACCGGATGCCGTGGGCGATCACCGCGTATCTGCTGACCTCGACCATCGGCCTGCCGATCTACGGGAAGCTCGGCGACCTCTGGGGGCGCAAGGGCGTCTTCCAGTTCGCGATCGTCGTCTTCGTGATCGGCTCGGCGCTCGCCGGCTGGTCGCGTTCCATGAACGAGCTGATCGCCTTCCGCGCGATCCAAGGGATCGGCGCCGGCGGCCTGTTCATCGGCGTGCAGGCGATCATCGCGGACATCGTCCCGCCGCGCGAACGCGGCCGCTACATGGGCCTGATCGGCGCCGCCTTCGGTCTCGCCTCCGTCGCGGGCCCGCTGCTCGGCGGCTTCTTCACCGACCATGCCTCCTGGCGCTGGTGCTTCTACTTCAACGTGCCCTTCGGTCTGATCACCCTCGCCGTGGTCGCCGTCGTCCTGAAGCTGCCGAAGCCCAAGGTCAGGCCGCGCCTGGACGTCCTCGGCTCGGTGCTGCTCGCGGCCGCCTCCACCTGCCTTGTGCTCCTGACCAGTTGGGGCGGTACGGAGTACGAGTGGGGCGACCGCGTCATCCTCGGACTCGCCGCCGGCGCCGTGGTCTCGACGGTCCTGTTCCTCGTCGCCGAGAAGTACGCGGCCGAACCCCTCATCCCATTGCACCTGTTCCGGGACGCGACGTTCAACCTCACCAGCCTCGTCGGGGCGGTGATCGGTGTCGGACTGTTCGGCGCGGCCAGCTATCTGCCGACCTTCCTGCAGATGGTCGACGGCGCGACCGCCACCGAGTCGGGCCTCCTGATGCTGCCGATGATGGGCGGCATCGTGATCGCCTCGATCGTCTCCGGGCAGCTGATCAGCAAGACCGGTCACTACAAGGTGTATCCGATCATCGGCGGGCTCGCCTCGGCCGTCGGCATGTGGCTGCTCTCGCTCCTGGACACCGACACCTCGCAGCTCGAGTACAGCATCTGGATGGCCGTGCTCGGTGTCGGCATCGGCCTGATCATGCCGGTGCTCATCCTCGCCGTGCAGAACGCGGTGCCGCCCTCCGATCTCGGCACCGCCACCAGCGCCAACAACTACTTCCGGCAGATCGGCGGCAGCGTCGGCGCCGCGGTCTTCGGCACGCTCTTCGCCAGCCGCCTCACCGACGCACTCGCCGACCGGCTCCCGGCCGGAGCCGATCTGCCGGACGCCGAATCGATCACCCCGCAGCTCGTCCACGCCATGGAACCCGCCCTGAAGGACGGCTACATCCAGGCGTACGCGGACGCGATGCCGCGGATCTTCCTCTACCTCGTGCCGGTGCTGCTGCTCGGCTTCGTCCTCGCCCTGTTCCTGAAGGAGAAACCGCTGGTGTCCCACAACGCCCCCGCCGCCGAGCCCGCCACCCAGATCCCGCAGGCCCGTGCGGCGTACGCGGCCGGGGTCCCCGTCTGCGGAACGGTGCAGCACTCCGACGGCAGTACCGTCCCACGCGCGGCCCTGACCCTGATCGACGTCCAAGGCCAGCAGATCGGCCGCGGCGGCAGCGGTGAGGACGGGCGCTATGCGCTGTCCACGCCGGGCCCCGGCGCGTACGTCCTGATCGCGGCCGCCGGCGGTCACCAGCCGCAGGCCGTCTCCGTCACGGTCGGCGAACGGCCCGTCGAGCTGGACGTGGTGCTCGGCGGCGCCGGGCGGCTCGCGGGAGTCGTCGTGACCGCCGAGGGCTCGCCCGTACGGGACGCCGCCGTGACGCTCACCGACGTGCGCGGTGACGTGGTGGCCAGCACCCGCAGCGGCCGCGAAGGCGGCTATGTGATCAACGAGTTGGTGGCGGGGGAGTACACCCTCGCCGCCAGCGCGCCCGCCTTCCGCCCGGCCGCGCTGCCCGTCAGCGTGCAGGCCTCGCGCGAGACCCGGCAGGACATCGAGCTGGCCGGCGGCGCGGTGCTTCGCGGCACCGTACGGGCGAGCGGCGGACGGCCCGTCGAGGACGCCCGGGTGACGCTGCTCGACGCGGCCGGAAATGTGGTCGACACGCTCACCACGGGCCCCGACGGCACCTTCCGTTTCGTCGACCTGTCCTCCGGCGAGTACACGGTGATCGCCGCGGGCTACCCGCCGGTGGCCACGGTGCTGCAGGTGGCGGGCGGCGGGCGGACCGAACGGGATCTCCAACTGGGGCACGAGGACTGACAGTTGGAGGGAGGGGCGCGCGTGCGCCCCTATTTCCCCGTTGCCGCACATGGCGAGGCGCCACCGCCGTACCGTGGGGATGTCGGCACAGAGCTTCGGTGCGCCCGCGGGCGCCTTCGGGAGGAGGGGAGCCCAGACGATGGAACGGTCCAGGGATCCCCTGCGGGGACGCGGCGAGCCCATGGAGCACGGCAGCGGACCGGAGCCGGACGCGCAGCACGCCGTCACCGGCCGGATCCCCCTCGCCGTGGTCGTGGTGGACGGCGCGGGTCTCGTCTCGCACTGGAGCACCGGCGCACGCCGGCTGTTCGGCCACACCCGCGAGGAAGCGGTGGGCCGCCCCGCCGTCGACCTGCTGCCCGTCTCCGGGGCGCTCCCGGACGAGCCGCGCGCCCGCGGGGCGTACGAGGACTACGACGCGTATCGCGACTTCGGCCCCGATCTGGAGGCCTCCCTCGGCGGACGCACCTCCTACACGGCGGCGGGCCGCGCCCGTCTCGGCGACCCCGGACCCGACCGCATCGACGTCCTGTGGTGGGCCTATCCGCTGGTCGGTCCCGGACCCGAGCGGCTGCTCGTGCTCGCGGCGGACGCGGCGGGTCTGCACGCCGACGCGCACGACGAGGACGCGGGCGCCGTGGAGCGGATCGCTCCCGGATTCGCCCTGCACACCGAGTTCGACGGTGCGGACGAGCTGGCCCGCCGGCTGCCCGAGATCCTGCCGAGCATGAGCGTCGGCGAGAGCTCGCGGATCGTCTCTCAGGTGCTGGAACTCGGCTACCCCGTCCTGGAGTTCAGCCAGAGCGACCGCGTCCCCGTCACGCCCGACTGGGGTGTGCCGCGCCGTGCGGAGCGCCGGGCGCGCCGCCGTGCCGCACAGCAGGGCGCGGTCCCGCAGCCGCGCCAGGTGCCGGACGAGCCGGAGGATCTCGAATACGCGGCCGTGCGCGAGCACTTGGAGTTCCTCAACGAGGTCTCCGGGCGCATCGGCACCTCACTGGACCTGTCGAAGACGATCATCGAGGTCAGCCGGGCCGTCGTGCCGCGGTTCACGGATGTCGCCGGGACGTATCTGCGCGAGCAGGTCGTCGCGGGTGAGGGGTTCCCCGACGGCCCGCCGGACGCCACCACCATGTGGCACCGGGTCGCGCTCGAGCACACCGACGAGCCGGGACGCTGGGACGATGTGGTGCCGGTCGGCGAGTCCATGCCGTTCCCCGTGCACACCCCGTTCTTCCAGTGCATGACCACCGGGCAGCCGGTCCTCGTGCCGCGGATCAGCGAGGAGATGGGCACCAAGATTGCGGCGCAGTTCGAGAAGCGGGACATCCGGCCGCTGATCAGCAACCGCTCGATGCTGGTCGTCCCGCTCAAGGCCCGCAACGTGGTGCTCGGCTTCATGATCCTGCTCCGCCACCCCGAGCGGCCGGTCTTCAACGACATGGACCGGGTCACCGGCGCCGAACTGGCCGCCCGTGCCGGGCTCGTGCTCGACAACGCGCGGATGTACACGTACCAGGAAAGCGTCGCCGAGACCCTCCAGGACTCGATGCTGCCGCATATCGCCCCGCGGATGGCCGGCTGCGACATCGCCACCCGCTATCTGCCGGGCACGCTGCTCGGGCGGGTCGGCGGCGACTGGTTCGACTCGGTGAAGCTGCCGGGCTCGCGCACCGCGCTCGTCGTCGGCGATGTGATGGGGCACGGGCTCAACTCGGCCGCGATGATGGGCCAGTTGAGGACCGCCGTCCAGACCATGGCGGCGCTCGATCTGCCGCCCGCCCAGCTCCTGCGCAATCTCGACGACCTCGCCCAGCGGCTCGGCGAGAACTACCTCGCCACCTGCCTGTACGCCGTGTACGACCCGATCGCCGGCGAGCTGCAGATCGCCAACGCCGGTCACATTCCGCCCGTGGTGGTGCGCGCCGAGGACGGCCGCAGCGAACTGCTCGACCTGCCGACCGGCGCCCCGATCGGCGTCGGGGGAGTGCCCTTCGAGACCGTACGGGTGCCGGTGGCGCCCGGCGACCGCCTGGTCATGTGCACCGACGGACTGGTCGAGATGCGCGGCGAGGACATCGGCGTCGGGCTCGCGACGCTCTGCGAATCGGCCGCACACCCGGCCGCCTCGATGGACGACGCCTGCGACACGATCATCCGCGCACTCAACACCCGGGGCGGCCGCAAGGACGACGTGGCGCTCCTGATGGCCCGGCTCAACGGAGTGATGCCCGAGGACGTGGCGCACTGGCAACTCGCCCTGGATCCACGCGAGGTGGGCCGCGCCCGGCGCCTGGTGCGCGAGCGGCTGGCGGCCTGGGATCTGCAAGCGGTCGCGGAGAACGCCGAGTTGCTGGTCGGTGAGCTGGTCACCAATGCCGTACGGCACGCCCACGGCCGGCATGTCGAACTGCGGCTCGTACGGACCGACGTCCTGCTCTGCGAGGTCGAGGACGACGACCACACCCTGCCCACGCTGTGCAGCGCCGGGCCCGCCGATGAAGCGGGACGCGGCCTGAACGTGGTGGAGCGCCTGGCGCGCGAGTGGGGAGCGAGCCGGACCGCGGCCGGCAAGTCCGTGTGGTTCGAGCTGGGGCTGCCCGGGCGCCGGCGCTGAGCCCCGCCGCAGGTGGGGCCGGGGGCGCGAGGGCACTCGAGAGCAGGGGGCGCGCGAAGGCGCTCAAGCGGCGTGCACGGCTCGAACGATCGGTGAAGGTATGCGCCGGTGGCTTGTCCGCATGCCCGTGCCGGAGGTAGACCGATCTCTACATGCGACAACCTGGGGAGAGTCGGTCATGAGCGTGACGAGCCGGTACAAAGAGGCGTGGGAGGGGTTCTGGCGCGAGGCGCCGGAAGAACAGGGCGCCGTCTTCTGGGATGCGGAGCCGGCCCTGACCGCGGGCCTCCATCTCGCCCTGGCCGAACCGCACTTGGCGGCCCTTGGCCTGCCGCTGGTGGACCTGGGCTGCGGCAACGGCACCCAGACCCGCTTCCTCGCCGACCGCTTCCCACGCGTCGTCGGTGTGGACCTCTCGCGGGCGGCGGTCGAGCACGCCGAACATGCCGACCAGGCCGCGCCCGACACCTCGGGCCGGGCCGAGTACCGGCAGCTGGACGCCGTCGACAAGGCGGCCGTCGAGGCGCTGCGCGACGAACTCGGTGACGCCAACGTCTATATGCGCGGCGTGCTGCACCAGTGCGAACCCGAAGACCGCCGCCCGCTCGCGGACTCGATCGCGGCCCTGATCGGCGCCCGGGGCCGCGCCTTCGTCGTGGAGCTCTCCGAACAGGCCGGCCCGATCCTGATGGGCCTCGCCCAGGGCCCCACGGGGCCGCCGCCCAAACTGCTGCCGGTGTTCCAGCACGGCATCGCGCCGGCGGAGGTCTCGGACGCGGCCGTCCTGGAGCTGTTCGCCGCGGCTGGTCTCGTTGTCCTCGCGAGTGGCGAGATGCCGCTGATCACCACGGACTTCACGGCGGACGGGTCGCGGATCGAGCTGCCGTCCAAGTGGCTGGTGGTGGGGCGGCCCTAGGGTTTGTCCGATGGATCCTGTGCCCGTCGCTGTCCAGAGCTCCGGTCAGCTTCAGGGCCGCGGTCAGCTCCTGACGCGCAGACCGTCCATCACCAGATCGAGCATCCGTGTGGACCGCTCCTTCCACTGCTCGTCGGCCGGGATGCTGAACAGTCCCGCGATCAGATAGAAGAAGTCCTCCGCCGTCACCCCGGTACGCAACGTGCCGGCCTCCTGGCCCGCGGTGAGCAGCCTGCTCACCGCGGCCATCAGATCGGCCGGCGACGGCTTCTGCGCGCCGGTCGCGCTCATGGCGTGGCGCAGCGCCTCCATCAGGCCCGCCTTCGCCAGCGCGTGCTCGGCGAGCCGGTCCATCCACGCGCGCAGCGCCTCGTCCGGCGGCAGGGTCCCCAGGAGCTGGGCCGCGCTCTCGGCCACCTGTGCCATCTCGTGCCGGAAGACCTCGAGGACCAGGTCGTCCCGGCTGGGGAAGTTGCGGTAGAAGGTGCCCTGCCCGACGCCCGCCTTGCGGGCGATCGCGCTCAGCGGGATCTCCGGATCGCGTGTCATCTCGGCCAGCGCGACCTCGAGGATCCGCTCGCGGTTGCGCTGTGCGTCCGAGCGCAGTGCCGCCGGCTTCTGCGCCTCGTCCGGTCGCTGCTCGCCCATGGGCTGCCTCATTCCTCCTGCCACGTCCCCCTGTGCGGGTGGTCGTCGCCGTGTTCCCTTGCGAAGCGGACAGCTGTCCGGTACGTTCTCGGTTAACGGACAGCTGTCCGTTTGACTCCAGGATACCGAGATCCGCAGCCGTTGGACACCGCCGGTCATGGCGGTCCCGGTCTGCACCCCCACCGCGGTCACGCGAAAGAGGGCCTGCTCATGATCACGTCCGACCCGACCGCATCCCAGACGGCCGGCGCCATCATCCTCCACGTCAACGGCGAGAAGCACGCGCTGACCGTCGACCACCGCACCACGCTGCTCGACGCCCTGCGCGAGCGGCTCGATCTGACCGGCACCAAGAAGGGCTGCGACCACGGGCAGTGTGGGGCCTGCACGCTCCTGGTGGACGGGCGCCGCTCGCTGGCCTGTCTGCAGCTCGCTGTCGCGGCCGAAGGGCGCGAGATCACGACGATCGAAGGTGTCGGCGGGTCGGGCGCCGGACAGGGCGCCGGACCGGGCTCCGAGTCCGGCGGGCAGGGTGAACTCCACCCCGTACAACAGGCGTTCCTCGAGTTCGACGGATTCCAGTGCGGCTACTGCACACCCGGGCAGATCTGTTCGGCCATCGCCATGATCGAGGAACACGCGGCCGGCTGGCCGAGCGCCGTGACCGACGATGTCCACCCCGAAGCCGCACCGCAGCCGCTGACCCCGGAGGAGATCCGCGAGCGGATGAGCGGAAACCTCTGCCGCTGCGGGGCGTATATGTCGATCGTGCAGGCTGTCGGATACGCGGCCGGGGCACGGCATACGCATTCCGGACCGGACGAGGGGAGCGCGGCATGAAGGAGTTCGCCTACCGCCGTGCCGCCGATGTCGCGGGCGCCGTGGCCCTGCTCGACGCCGATCCCGGGGCCCGTTTCCTCGGCGGCGGCACCAATCTCGTCGACCTGATGAAGGCCGGGGTCGAAAGCCCCGAGCGGCTGATCGACATCCGTGAGCTGCCGCTCGACGGGATCGGCCGCACCGAGGAGGGCGGTCTGCAGATCGGTGCCACGGTGACCAACAGCGATCTCGCCGCCCACCCCGAAGTCCGCCGCCGCTACCCGGCGTTGACCCAGGCGGTTCTCGCCGGGGCATCCGGGCAGCTGCGGAACATGGCGACCGTCGGCGGCAATCTGCTGCAGCGCACCCGGTGCGGCTACTTCACGGACATCACTCAGCCCTGCAACAAGCGCGAACCCGGCAGCGGCTGCCCGGCCGTCGAGGGCGAGCACCGCAACGCCGCCGTCCTCGGCGCCTCCCACCACTGCGTGGCCGTGCACCCCTCGGACATGGGCGTCGCCCTGGCCGCGTACGACGCGGTGGTCTCGTATCAAACGGCGGAAGGCGCGGGCGAATTGGCGCTGTCCGACTTCTATCTTCCGGTCGGCGACACCCCGCACCGCGAGACCGCGCTGCCGTCCGGCGCGCTGATCACCGCCGTGACCCTGCCGCCCGCGCCGGTCCGCTCGCGCTACCGCAAGGTGCGTGAGCGCGCCTCGTACGCCTTCGCAATCGGTTCGGTCGCGGCGGCCCTGGAGGTACGGGACGGAGTGGTGCGGGAGGTCAGGCTGGCGTACGGCGCCGTGGCATCACGGCCCTGGCGGGCGCGTACCGCCGAGGCGGTCCTGCGCGGCGCGCCTGCCGATGCCGGGTCCTTCGCGGCAGCCGCGGACGCCGAGCTCGCCGCCGCGTCACCACTCACCGGCAACGCGTACAAGGTGACGCTGCTGCGCAACCTCACGATCGCCGTCCTGACGGAACTCGCCGAACTCGCCGAACCTGCCGGACCGACCGGCCACGACCAGGAGGGGTCGGCCCGATGACCAGCACCGTGCCCGCCGTCACCGCACCCGTCACCGCACCCCCCACCGCACTCGGCACCGCCCGCACCCGCGTCGAGGGGCGCGAGAAGATCACCGGGGCCGCCCGCTACACCGGCGACATCCCGCTCACCTCGCTCGCCCACGGCAGCCTCGTGCTGTCCACGATCGCGCGCGGCCGGATCCGGGCGGTCGACGACGCGGCCGTCCGCGCGATGCCCGGCGTCGTGGCCGTACTGCACCACCTCAACGCCCCACGGGTACGCGGAGATTACCCCAGCATCATGGGCATGGCGCCCGATCCGACCGTGCGCGCCTTCCAGGACGACCGGGTTCCGCACTGGGGCTGGCCCGTCGCGCTCGTCGTGGCCGAGACCCCCGAGCAGGCGCGCGCGGGCGCCGACGCGCTGGTCGTCGCGTACGAGGCCGAGCCGCACGACACGGACTTCTCGGGGGAGCGCACGGACGCGTTCGCCCTGGACGGCGTCGTGCCCGCAACCCTGGCCAAGGGCGACGAGGAGGCTGAGCTGGCCGCGTCCGCCGTGGTCGTCGACGCCTCGTACACGACTCCGGAAGAGCACCACAACCCGATGGAGCCGCACGCCGCCACCGCCTACTGGCAGGACGGCAGGCTCGAGGTCCTCGACTCCAACCAGGGCGCGAGCTGGACCGCCGAGGACCTGGCCAAGGCATTCGAGCTGGAACCCGGCACCGTACGGGTGCGGTCCGAGCATGTCGGCGGGGGCTTCGGGTCCAAGAGCGTACGGGTGCACCAGATCGCGGCCGTGATGGCGGCGACCGAGCTCCAGCGGCCGGTGCGGGTGGCGATGACCCGCCGCCAGATGTTCAGCCTGGCCGGCTATCGCAGCCCCACCGACCAGCGGGTACGCCTGGGCGCCGACCCCGACGGGCGGCTGCGGGTGCTGTCGCACGGCTCGGTGAGTCAGACTTCGAGTGTGTACGCGTTCGTGGAGCCGGCGGCGGCCGCGGGCCGTGTCCTGTACGACGCGGCCGCGCACCGCACCAGCGCCCAGGTCGTCAGCCTGGACGTGCCCACACCGACGTCCATGCGCGCGCCGGGGATGGCGCCCGGATCCTTCGCCCTCGAATCGGCGCTCGACGAACTGGCCGAGCGCTGCGGACTCGATCCGATCGAGCTGCGGCTGCGCAACGAGCCGTCGGCGGGTCCGCTGAGCGGGCTTCCGTTCGCCGGGCGGAATCTGCGCGCGTGCTTCGAGGAGGGCGCCCGCAGGTTCGGCTGGGCGGACCGCGATCCGCGACCGCGCGTACGCCGCGACGGGCGCTGGCTGCTCGGGACCGGGACGGCGGCGGCCACCTTCCACGCCTTCGCGGTGCCGTCCACGGCGGCGGTGACGGCCTGGGCGGACGGCACGTTCACGGTACGGATCGCCGCGGCCGACATCGGCACGGGCGCGCGGACCGCGCTCCAGATCGTCGCGGCCGACGCACTGCGGGTCGCGCCGGAGCGGGTCCAAGTCCGCATCGGCGACAGCGAGTTCGGTCCCGCGTGGCTCGCGGGCGGCTCGGCCGGCACCAGCTCCTGGGCCTGGGCGATCACCCCCGCGGCCGGGGAACTGCGCGAGCGCCTCGCCCTCGGCGTGGACATCCCGGCCGACGGGCTGACGGTCCGCTCGGACAGCACGACCGCGCTCGCCGGACAGGAACCGGCCGAACGGCACTCCTACGGCGCCCAGTTCGCCGAGGTCGCCGTGGACCCGGGCACAGGTGAGGTGCGGGTGCGGCGGATGCTGGGCATGTTCGCGGCGGGACGGATCGTCAACCCGCTGACCGCGCGCAACCAGTTGGTCGGCGGGATGGTCTGGGGCATCTCCATGGCCCTGCACGAGGAAGCGGTGCGCGACGTGCGTTCCGGCTCTCTCGTGGGCGCGGATCTCGCGGGCTATCACGTCGCCTCCCATGCCGATGTGGCCCACATCGAGGCGGACTGGGTGGACGACCCCATGCCGGGCGATCCGATCGGGATCAAGGGCGTCGGCGAGATCGGCGTCGTCGGTGCGGCCGCGGCGATCGCCAACGCCGTCCGGCATGCGACGGGCGTACGCCACCGTCGGCTGCCGATCCGTCCGGACCGGGTCCTTTGCGGGGAGTCCGTGGACGGGGGTCCTGCCGGCGAGTCCCTGGAGCGGGGCCTTCCTGGGGAGTCTCCTGATGCTTGACATCGCCGCGGAGCTGACCGAGTGGCTGGCCGAAGGCCGGGCCTTCGCCGTCGCCACGGTTGTCGGCGCGAGCGGCAGCGCACCGCGCGGTCCGGGTGCCGCGCTCGCCGTGGACGCCGAGGGCACGGTCATCGGATCGGTCTCCGGCGGCTGCGTCGAGGGCGCGGTGTACGAGTTGTGCGCGCAGGCGCTGGTGGACGGCGCCCCCGTGCTCGAACGGTTCGGGTACAGCGACGAGGACGCCTTCGCGGTGGGGCTGACCTGCGGCGGGGTGATCGACATCCTGGTCACTCCGGTCGGCGCCGAACGCGCCGTGTCCGCCGGAGCTGCCGAACGCGCCGTGTTCGCCAGGGCTGTCGAGGCCGCCGGCCAGGGCGAGGGCGTGGCGCTCGCGCGAGTGATGCGGGGGCCGGCCGAACTGGTGGGGCAGGCCTTGATGGTGCGTACGGACGGATCGTACGAGGGAAGGCTGCCGGACGCCCTCGCGCGGACCCTCGCCGACGAGGCGAAAGCGCTGCTCGACGCGGGCCGCACCGGCACCGTCGAACTGTCCGAGGACGGCTCGCGGTGCCCCGGTGGGCTCACCGTGTTCGTGGAGTCGAGCCTGCCGCCCCCGCGGATGATCGTCTTCGGCTCGATCGACTTCGCGGCCGCGCTGGTACGGGCGGGCAAGTTCCTCGGGTATCACGTGACCGTGTGCGACGCGCGCGAGGTGTTCACCACCCGGGCCCGCTTCCCCGAGGCGGACGAGATCGTGGTCGACTGGCCGCACCGCTATCTGGCCAGGACCTCGGTCGACAGGCGCACCGTGCTGTGTGTGCTCACCCATGATCCCAAGTTCGATGTGCCGCTCCTGGAACTGGCGTTGCGGCTGCCGGTCGCGTACGTCGGGGCGATGGGCTCGCGGCGCACGCACGAGGACCGCAACCGCCGGCTGCGGGAAGCGGGCGTCGCCGAGGCCGAGTTGGCCCGGCTGAGGTCGCCCATCGGACTCGACCTCGGGGGACGCACACCCGAGGAGGTCGCGGTCTCGATCGTCGCGGAGACGGTGGCGGTGCGGCACGGGCGGGGCGGTGGGGCGCTCGGGTCGG
>NZ_JAAKZW010000162.1 GCF_011044995.1 Streptomyces mesophilus
CCCCTGCCCCGCCCCCGAGACCCCGCTGGTGGGCCCGGCTGGCCGCCATGGTGGCGGCCACCCTTGTGATCGGCTTGCTCGGCACGGTGAATCCGGCGCCCGCCGAGGCGGCGACGGTGGACACCAATGCCTGGTACGTCCTGGTCAACCGCAACAGCGGCAAGGCACTTGACGTCTCCGGCACGTCCACCGCCGACGGCGCGCGGATCAGCCAGTGGACGCGCCACGACGGAGCCAACCAGCAGTGGCAGTTCGTGGACTCCGGCGACGGCTTCTACCGGCTCAAGGCCCGGCATTCGGGCAAGGTCCTCGACGTGGCCGGCGCCTCGACCGCCGACGGTGCGGCGATCCAGCAGTACGCCGACCACAACGGAGCCAATCAGCAGTTCCGCCTGGCCGACTCCGACGCCGGCCACGTCCGGCTGATCAACCGCAACAGCGGCAAGGCCGTGGAGGTGCAGGGCGCCTCCACCGCCGACGGCGCCAACGTCGTCCAGTACAGCGACTGGGGCGGCGCCAACCAGCAATGGCAGCTGGTCAAGCTGTCTTCCGGTGGCGGGGCATGCGGCAGCGCCCCGACGCTGGCGAGCGGTACGCACACGATCCAGAGCGGCGGCAAGAGCCGCAGCTTCATCCTCAGAGTTCCCGCCAACTACGACAGCAGCCACCCCTACCGGCTGATCTTCGCGTTCCACTGGCGGGGCGGAACCGCCGGCGAGATCTCCTCGGGTGGAACGAGCGGGACCGCCTGGTCCTATTACGGCCAGCAGGAGCAGTCCGCCAACAGCGCGATCCTCGTCGCCCCCCAGGGGCTCGGCAACGGTTGGGCCAATACGGGCGGTGAGGACGTCACCTTCGTCGACGACATGATCCGGCGCATCGAGGGCGGCCTCTGTGTCAACCCGGCACAGCGCTTCGCCACCGGATTCAGCTGGGGCGGCGGCATGAGCTACGCACTCGCCTGCACCCGGGCGAACGCCTTCCGGGCCGTCGCGGTCATATCCGGCGCCCAGATCAGTGGGTGCAGCGGCGGTACCCAGCCCATCGCCTACTTCGGCATCCACGGCATCAGCGACAACGTCCTGGGCATCGCGCAAGGACGGTCCCTGCGCGACAAGTTCGTCGCCAACAACGGCTGCACCGCCCAGAGCCCGCGCGAACCCGCACCGGGCAGCCGCACCCACATCACCACGGCCTACTCGGGCTGCCGCGCCGGATACCCGGTCCAATGGGCCGCGTTCGACGGAGGCCACATCCCCGGTCCCGTCGACGGCTCGACCGGCGAAAGCGGCATCACCACCTGGACCAAGGCAGAGATATGGAGGTTCTTCGCACAGTTCCAGTGACACACCTGGGCATCCCGGGCGCGGCCCAGCGGGGCCGCGCCCGGGTACTGCTCAGCCCAGGAAGCTCAACCGCACCCGCCGCTCCGGGTTGTCCACATTGGTGTCCACCAGGCACACCGACTGCCAGGTCCCCAGCTCCAGGCTCCCCTCGATCACCGGCAGGGTCGCGTGCGGTGCCACGAGCGCGGGCAGAACGTGGTCGCGGCCGTGGCCGGGGGAACCGTGGGCGTGCTGCCAGCGGTCGTCGGCCGGGAGGAGCGAGTGCAGGGCGGCGAGCAGGTCGTCGTCGCTGCCCGCGCCCGTCTCGATGACGGCGATCCCCGCCGTGGCATGCGGCACGAAGATGTTGAGGAGCCCGTCGCGGCCGGACGCCACGTCGCGGAGGAAGGCCTCGCAGTCTCGGGTGAGGTCGACCACCCGTTCCGAGGAGCCGGTGGACAGCTGGAGGATGCGGCTTGTGAAGGCATCGGACATGCCGTCCATTGTCCTGGCTTCGGAGCGTTCGTGACGTCCCTGGGGTGAGCGAAAAGCTGAGCCTTAAGCGAAGGGTGAGACTTCCGGGGTCCGTTGCAGGTCAGACCCCCGTATGGCGCAGCCCTAAGGTTAGGCTAACCTTCCGGCGTGCGAGTTGTTGAAGAGAGCTCCGAGGACCGGCGTTCGCGTGGACACGAGTTGTCCGCCACGGACGTCACCGTGGCCTATGACGGCGTCGACGTCGTCCATGGCGCCGCGATGACGCTGCGCCCCGGCGAAGTCACCGTGCTCGTCGGGCCGAACGGCAGCGGCAAGTCCACGCTGCTGCGGGCGCTCGCGCGGCTGCAGCGGCCACGGACCGCGACCCTCACGCTCGACGCGGACACCGACGGACTCGCCCTGAGCCCGCGCGAGTTCGCCCGCAGCGTCGCCCTGCTCACCCAGGGCCGGCCCACGCCCAGCGGACTGACCGTGCGCGACGTCGTCGAGTTCGGCCGCTACCCGTATCGCAGCCGCTGGGGCAAGACCGATCCGGGCGGCAAGGAAGCCGTGGACCGCGCGCTCGCGATGACGGACATGTCCGGCCTCGCCGAACGCGGGGTCGAGCACCTCTCCGGCGGCCAGCTGCAACGGGTATGGCTCGCCGGCTGTCTCGCCCAGGAGACGGGCGTCCTCCTCCTCGACGAGCCCACCAACCACCTCGACCTGCGCTACCAGGTCGAACTCCTCGACCTCATGCGCGACCTCGCGGACGGTCACGGCATCGCTGTCGGCGCCGTCCTGCACGACCTCGACCAGGCCGCGGCCGTCGCCGACCGGATCGTGCTGCTGTGCGACGGCCGGGTCATCGGCGACGGCGATCCCGAGGCCGTGCTCACCGCCGAGCGGCTCACCGAGACGTACGGCATCCGTATCGAGGTCGACACAGATCCCCTCACCGGCCATCTGCGCACCCGCGCGATAGGCCGTCACCACTCGCGAAGCGAAAGGCTCACCACCCAGTCATGAGGCGCATTCTGCTCGCCGCGGCCGTCACCACGGCAGCGGCTCTCACTCTGTCCGCCTGCGGAACCACCGAGCCCGCCGCCGACAAGAAGGACGACAAGAAGTCGTCCGAGGCCATCAACCTCACCGACGGCACCGGTGCCAAGGTCAAGCTCGACGGACCGGCCAAGAAGGTCATCGCCACCGAGTGGAACATCGTCGAGCACCTCGTCGAACTCGGCGTGGACCCGGCGGGCGTCTCCGACATCAAGGGCTACAAGCAGTGGGACCAGGCCGTCCCGCTGACCAGCAACCCCAAGGACATCGGCACCCGCGGCGAGCCCAGCATGGACTCCATCGCGGCCCTCTCGCCGGACCTGATCGTGGCGACCACGGACCTCCCCGCAGCCGCGATCAAGCAGCTCAAGGAGGTCGGTACGGTCATCACGCTGAAGCCCGCCGACGCCAAGGACCCGTTCGGTCAGATGACCAAGAACCTGGACCTCCTGGCCCAGGCCACCGGCACCACCGACAAGGCCGACCAGCTCAAGAAGGACTTCGACGCCAAGGTCGAAGAGGGCAAGAAGGCGCTCGCCGACGCCGACCTCGCCGGTGCGAACCTCGCGTTCGCCGACGGCTACGTCGACGGCAACCAGGCCTCGATCCGCCCGTTCACCAGCGGTTCGCTGATCGGCGCGGTCAACGAGAAGCTCGGTCTGAAGAACGCCTGGACCGTCGAGGGCGACCCGGCCTACGGCCTGGGCAACACCGACCTCGAGGGCCTCACCAAGCTGCCCGAGGACGTCCATTTCGCCTACATCGCGAACAAGGACGACAAGTCCAGCACCCCGTTCACCGGCATCTTCGCCAAGGACAAGGTGTGGACCTCGCTGCCGTTCGTGAAGAAGGGCAACGTGCACCGTCTTGACGACGGCATCTGGATGTTCGGCGGCACCGGGTCGATGAGCGCCTACATCGACAACCTCGTGAAGGCGCTGACCAAGTAACCGATGGCCGTCACCGCAACCACTCCCGCAACCCGTCCGCAGACGGCCGCACCGTCCCGTTCGGGCGCGGCCGCGGTGACGGCCCTCCTGGTTCTTGTCGTGGCCGTGCTCGCGGCCATCGACATCACGCAGGGCACCGCCGACGTGGGCGCCTCCGAGGTCTGGAAGGCGCTCACCGGGCAGGCCGACGCCGGCGACTCCTCCGTGGTCATCGCCTCCCGGCTGCCGCGCATGGTCGCCGGCCTGCTCATCGGCGCCGTACTCGGCATGGCCGGTCACACCCTGCAGGCCATCAGCCGCAATGTGATCGCCTCGCCCGACACCCTCGCCGTCAACGCCGGTTCGTACTTCGCCCTCGGCCTCGCTGCGGCCACCGGCGTCTCGCTGCCGCTGCTCGCCTCCTCGGGCCTCGCCTTCTTCGGCGGGCTCGCCGCCGGCGCGGTCGTCCTGGCCCTGTCCGGTCTCGGTGCCGGCACCGTACGCCTCGTGCTCGCGGGCACCGCCCTCACACTGGGCCTGACGTCCATCACCGAGGGCCTGTTGCTGCTCTTCCCGCTGGAGACCGAGGGTCTCCACGAGTGGAACCAGGGCAGCATCGCGCAGAACGGCTTCGACGGCATCCTGCAGATGCTCCCGGTCGCCGTCCTCGCGCTCGTCGGCCTGATGCTGCTCGCGCGCCGCGTCGACGCCCTGGCGCTCGGCGACGACGCCGCCCGCGGTGTCGGCGTGCCGGTGCGCTCCACCCGCATCACGGCCGTGACCCTCGCGGCCCTGCTCTCGACCGCCGCCGTCACCCTCGCGGGTCCCATCGGCTTCGTCGGTCTGTGCGCCCCGGCGCTCGTACGGTTCCTCGCGCGCCGTTTCCGTACCTTCAACAAGTCACGGGCGAGCCTGCCGTTCTCGGCGCTCGCCGGCGCCGCCCTGGTGCTCGGCTCCGACGTGGTCCTGCGGGCCCTCGTCCCCGCCGACACCGCCGTCGCGGTGCCCACCGGCGTGGTCACCAGCCTGGTCGGCGCGGTGTTCCTGGTCGTCCTCGCCGCACGCGTCAAGGACGCGGGCGGTTCGGTCGCGGCCGACCGGCTGCGGATCCGCAGCCGGGGCGTGTTCATCACCACCACCATCGCCCTCGTTATCACCCTCGTCGGCGTGATGATCGCGTCGGTGCTGCTCGGTGACGCCAAGCTGCTGCTCGGCGACGTCCTCAACTGGGTGCAGGGCAGGGCCGCGCGGAGCGTGTCCTTCGTCCTCGACACCCGTATGCCGCGCGTCACGGCGGCGCTGCTCGCGGGCGGCGCACTCGCGCTCGCCGGCACGCTCATCCAGGCCGTGACCCGCAACCCGCTCGCCGAACCGGGCACCTTGGGCGTCTCGAACGGTGCCGCGGTCGGCGCGATCCTCCTGATCACCACCGTGCCGACGGCCGGCGGATGGGAGGTGGCCGCCGCCGCGCTGGTCGGCGCGACGGTCACCGCGGCGATCGTCTTCGGCCTCTCCGCCAGGGGCGGTTTCCAGCAGAACCGGGTGGTGCTCGTCGGCTTCGGTATGGCGACGGCCGGGTACGCGCTGACCAGCCTGATGATCATCCTCACCGACCCGTTCAACGCGACCAAGGCACTGACCTGGCTCTCCGGCTCCACCTACGGCCGCACCTTCGTCGACACCTGGCCCCTCGCGGTGGTGCTCGCCGTCGGCGTGGCCGTCGCCGTGGCCCGCCGCTCCGAACTGGACCTCGTCTCGCTCGACGAGGACACCCCGCGGCTGCTCGGCCTCAACCTCGGCAGGGGACGCCTGGGCTTCCTGGTGCTCGCCGTCCTGCTCACCGCGACCGCGGTGGCGGCCGCCGGCACCATCGCCTTCGTCGGCCTCGTGGCGCCGCACGCCGCACGCGCCCTGGTCGGCCGTCAGCACGCCCGTGTCGTACCGGTCTCGGTGCTGCTCGGCGCGATCCTCGTCTGCACGGCCGACGTGGTGGGCCGGACGGCCATCGCGCCCGCGCAGTTGGGTGCGGGTCTGATGACCGCGGTGATCGGCACGCCGTACTTCCTGTATCTGCTGGTACGCAGTCGGCGCTAGCTCCTGTCCGTTCAGCTGTGGCCCGGGGTGCCGACGCGCCCCGGGCCATGGTCTTGTTCGTGGGCCCGCCGCGCCACGATGGCCTGGAAGTTGGGGCAGGTCAGCAGGTCCTCATGGGGGCAGTCGAGGCCGCACTCCACGAGGGCGAGCTGGGCCTGGAGCCGCGCGATGTCGGCCAGCAGAGCCGCCCGCCGGTCCGCGAGCAGCACGCGGCGCGGCGCACCGGCGCGCGCGGACGTGAGGGCGTGGATCTCGGCGAGGGAGAGCCCGGCGTCCTTGGCACACAGGATCGCGCCGACCCGGAGCAGGTCCTCCTGCCCGTACACACGGCGGCCCGCGGTATCCCGGCCGGGAGCCAACAGGCCGACGCTCTCCCAGTGGCGCAGGACATGGGTGGCGAGCCCGTAGTGCTCCGCGAGCTCGCCAATGCTCAGGGCCCCGGCCGGTGTTGACTTCATCCCGACATGAAGTCGCACTCTGGGGCGCATGTCCACTCACTCCACGCGGGCAGAGTCCGCGCACCCCGCCCTGTCCGAAACCGCGCACCCAGCCCCGTCCGAAACCGCGAACCCAGCCCTGTCCGAAACCGCGAACCCCGGCCCGGCCGAGACCGCGCACGGTCAGCAGCCCGGCCAGGACCCGGTCCCTCAGCTGATTGCCCTGCTCGACGCCCTGGACGCCATGCCCGTTGCCCGCCGACTGCGAGGCCGTACGTACGACCTGCTTGAAGCCGGCCCCGGCAGCCGGATCGTCGACGCGGGGTGTGGCGCCGGGCGGGCGGTCGGTGAACTCGCCGAGCGCGGCGCCCAGGTCACGGGCGTCGACCTCGATCCGCAGATGCTGCACGTCGCCCGCGAGCGCTGCCCGAAGGGGGACTTCCGCGAGGGCGACCTCGCGGAACTTCCTTTCGCGGACGCCACGTTGGACGGCTACCGCGCCGACAAGGTCCTGCACACACTCGCCGACCCCGCGCAGGCCGTGTCCGAGGCCCGGCGCGTCCTGGTGCCGGGCGGGCGTGCCGTGCTCGTGGGCCAGGACTGGGACACGCTCGTCATCGACGCCGCCGACCCGGCCCTGACCCGCACGATCGTGCAGGCCCGCGCCGACCTGACCACCAGCCCGCGGGCCGCACGGGCCCATCGCGCCCTGCTGCTCGACGCGGGCTTCACGGAGATCGGCGTGGAGGTGCACACCGCCGCATTCACCGAGGGCTCTGCCCTGCCGCTGCTCACCGGGGTGGCCTCGGCGGCCCACGAAGCGGGCGCGATCACCGCGTACGAGGCCGAGATCTGGCTCGCCGACCAGCGCCGACGGGCCGCCGCGGACCGGTTCTTCGTGGCGATCCCGATGTTCCTGGCGGTCGGCACGAAGCCCTGAGCGCCGGGTGCGTCGACCGGGTGGCCCCCGGCCTCAGTGAGCGCTCATCCAGTCATACGCGGCCTGCGCCGTGAACTCCCGCTGGCCGCCGCGGAACAGCAGCCCCGCGGTCGCGAACTCCGCGTCGTCCGCCGCCGAAGCCACGTACGGAATCGCGATGCAGCGCATCCCGGCCTTGTGCGCCGCCACCGCGCCGGGCGCCGCGTCCTCGAGGACCACGCAGTCCGCCGGCTGCACGCCGAGCCGGCGGGCCGCCTCGAGGAACACATCCGGCTCCGGCTTGCCGTGCGCCACCTCGTCGGCCGAGACGGCCATCGTCAGATACGCGTCCAGGCCGGTGCCCTCCAGGATCGCGTGGATCGCGGCGAGCGAGGAACCGGAGGCCACGATCATCGGCACCCCGTCCTCGTGCAGCCGCCGTACGAACTTCACCATCTCCGGGTACGCATGCGTGGAGCGGCGGGCGAGCCGGAGGTAGATGGCGTTCTTCTCGTCCAGGAGCTCGTCGAGCGGGTCCGTGATGCCGTACTTGTCCCGCCAGATCTGCAGCGTCTCGGCGGTGGACACGCCGATGTACTGCTCATGCTCCTGCCAGGTGAGCGTCACCCCGTAGCGCCCGAGCACCTCGCGCCCGGCTTCGAAGTAGTTGGGTTCGCTGTCGACGAGGGTGCCGTCGAGGTCGAAGACGACCGCCGTACGGCCGAGAGGACTGGTGCTGTTCGAGGTGCTCATACGTCAAGCATGCCGTGGCCGTCCGGCCTCGGCGGCCCGGCCCACCTGCTCCACCAGCGGAAGGACCCGGTGCGGCACCCGCTCGCGCAGCGCCACCTCGGTGCGGGTGCGGACCACGCCGGGCAGCGAGATCAGCTGCTGGATGACGTCCTCCAGATGCGCGTTGTCCCGGGCCGCCACCCGGGTCAGCAGATCCCCGCCCCCCGTGATCGAGAACGCCTCGATGATCTCCGGTACTTGCGCGAGGGCGTCCCCCACGTCGTCGAGATGCCCCTGGGTGACCTCGACGTGCACGAAGGCGAGGACGGGATGGCCGAGCGCGCCCGGTGAGAGTGTGGGCCCTGACCCGGTGATCACTCCGTCCCGCTCCAGGCGGTCCATCCGTGCCTGCAGGGTGCCGCGCGCGATGCCCAGGATCCGCGCGTACTCCCGCACGCTCGTGCGGGGCTGCTCGATCAGCAGACGCAGAATCCGTGCATCCAGCGCATCGACTGCCATTGGCCCTCCAGTGGCCGTACGAATGAAGCTTCGACTGTACCAATGGCTCAGGGCATTCGGCCTGAGTTGAGCCACTAGGCCCATGAATGCTTTCCTTATGCAGTCGATGGCGCTGCGGGACCTTCCGCGGCGCCTTTTCCATGTCCGAGTACGGCGACACAGGCCGAGCGGACCACGCAGCGAGGGCGTACGCGGGGAACGCGCGCGCCAGGCGGGGGTGAGTGAGCGCGGTGAAGAGGATGTTCGTCGCACCGGATCCGGGACGGCTGCGCCTGCGGGTCTCTCTGCGAGCGGTGCTCGGCATCGGCCTGGCCGTCGCGGCCGCCGAACTCGCCGGGCTCTCGCTGACGGCCTCCATCACCGGCGGCCTCGCGGCCCTGCTCGCGCTCTTCACCGTCGCCGACGCCACCGTCCGCCGCCAGGCCGTGACCACCGCGCTGCTCCCGGCGGCCGGCTTCCCGGTCCTCGCGCTCGCCGCCTCGCTGCACGGGGTGCCGCTCGCCCGGGACGCGGCCTTCGTGGCCGTGGTCTTCGCCGGTGTGTACGCGCGGCGCTGGGGAGCGCGCGGGCATGCGCTCGGGATCTTCGCGTTCATGATGTTCTTCGTCACGCAGTTCCTGCACGCGCTGCCCGCTCAACTCCCCGAGCTGTACGCCTCCGTGGCCCTCGCCCTGGCCGCGTCCTCGACGGTCCGCTTCGGCCTGTGGTGCATCGAGCGCCGCACCCCGCCCGCCGTACCGCCCGCCCCGCTCGAGGGGCGGGGCCTCGCCCGGCCGAGCACCCGGCAGGCGTTCCAGGCCGCGGCGGCCTGCACGTTCGCCGTCGCCCTCGGACAGTTCGTCTCGGGGGACCGCTGGTACTGGGCCGTCGGCACCGCCTGGTGGATCTTCGTCAACACCGCCTCGCGCGGCGAGACGCTCGTCCGCGGATTCCGCCGGGTCCTCGGCACGGTCATCGGTATCGCGGCAGGCCTGCTGATCGCCGTACCGCTGCACGGAGCGCCCGCGCCGACCGCCGCTCTGGTGGCCGTCTGCGTCTTCGGGATCTTCTACACCGCGGCGCCCTCGTACAGCTGGATGATGTTCTTCGTGACCGTGATGGCGGGCCTCCTGTACGGGCTGCTCGGTGTGCTCCACCCCGGACTGCTCGGGCTCCGCTTCGTCGAGACCGCCGTCGGCGCGCTGGGTGCGGCGCTCGCCGTGCTGTTCGTGCTGCCGATCACCACCCACCGCGCGACGGACGCGTGGATCAAGCGCGCCCTCGGCCGCGTCCACACCTGCACCACCGAGGCCGCGCGACGGCTCGCCGGCGACCCGTCGGCCGATCCGGCGCTCCTCAAGGAGGCACTCGGTGACCTGGAGTCGCTGCTCGCCCGGGTACGGATGGCTCTCGCGCCGCTCGTCCACCCTCTGAGCCCGCAGCGCGCCCGCAAGCAGCGCGCCCGTCAGATCCTCGCCCTGCTCGACGACTGCGCCCGCGAGATCCGGGGCCTGGCCGCGATCGCCGCCGACCCGGTCGCCTCGCACGACGCCCGGCTCACCGCCGCGTGCGCGCGCGTGGAGACCGCGGTCGCCGCGCTCGTCGGCGCCGAGGCCGCCGGGGCGCACCACCCGGAACCACTCGCCGCACCCGCGCACCCCGCTGCCGAACCGGCCCTCGAGCATCTGCACGCACTGGAGCGGGCGCTCGTCTCGTTGGCCGCGCCCTTGCGTACGGCTCCGCGCTCCCCGCTGGCCGGAGCCTGACAACAGCGCCCCGGCGCCCCACCTGCAGCATGTACAACCGGCCCTTGAATGAGGCACTTTCACGGGGCACATACACGGTGGATCAGTGAGGGCCGGGGGTAAGCCCGCGTCACACATGGGACCAGCGCACGGGCCGTGCGGGAGCGGCCCGTGCTCCCAGGACGCGGGAGGACACACCATGCGCAACTTCCTGCGCCGTGACCAGGCCACCCTCACCGGTCTCGGCCATGCGCCCGAGGGCACCATCCCCTCCACTCTGCTTCTCGATGCTCTTCCGCAGCACGACGGCCGGTCGGCAGGTGCCGAAAAGGTCCGCGACCACCCCGGCCACGACCAGCGGCCGCTGTGGCGGCAAGCCGCCGAATTCATCGCCCACCACCACCGGGAGGACCTGGCTGGTGCGGATCCGGCCCGCAGGCTCGCACAGGTCCGCGCCGAGCTCGACTCCACCGGCACCTACCGGCACACCGACGCCGAGCTGGCCTTCGGCGCACGGGTCGCCTGGCGCAACGCCAACCGCTGCATCGGCCGCCTGTACTGGCGCTCGCTGCGCATCCGCGACCGGCGACACCTCTCCGGCGCAGAGGACATCGCCGCCGAGTGCGTCACGCATCTGCGCGAGGCCGCGAACGGCGGCCGCATCCGCCCCCTGATCACCGTCTTCGCCCCCGACCGTCCGGGCCGCCCGGCGCCCCGGATCTGGAACGAGCAGCTCATCCGGTACGCCGGCTACACCGCCGAGGACGGCACGGTCACGGGTGACCCGCGCAACGCCGGGCTCACCGCGCTCGCCCACTCCCTCGGCTGGCCCGGCGGCCCCGGCACCCCCTTCGACGTACTGCCGTTGGTGATCCAGGAACCGGGCAGCTGCCCGCACTGGTATCCGCTGCCGCCCGAAGCCGTACTCGAAGTACCGATCGAGCACCCGGAGTTCGGCTGGTTCCACCTGCTCGGACTGCGCTGGCACGCCGTTCCCGCGCTCGCCAACATGTGCCTGGAGATCGGCGGCATCTGCTACCCCAGCGCCCCGTTCAACGGCTGGTACATGGGGACGGAGATCGGCGCGCGCAACTTCGCCGACACCGACCGCTACGATCTGCTCCCCGTCATCGGCGCCCGTCTCGGCCTCGACCTGCGCGACGAGCGCTCGCTGTGGCGCGACCGGGCTCTCGTCGAACTCAACCGGGCCGTCCTGCACTCCTTCGACCGCGCGGGCGTCACGGTCACCGACCACCACACCGAATCCCGCCGCTTCCTCGCCCATATCGGCCGCGAGGAACGCAGCGGCCGTCCCGTCGGCGCCGACTGGTCGTGGATCGTGCCGCCGATCTCGGGCTCGGCGACACCGGTCTTCCACCGGACGTACGACACCACGGAGCACCATCCCGCGTATGTGCACCATTCCGACGCCCGGGCGCGGGCGGCCGGGCTCGGTACGTTCAGCGCTTCCGACGGGTGCCCGATGGTCTAGACCGGCTGCTACTGTCGCCCCGAACTCACGGCGGACGGAAGGCGGCACATGGCGGGCGCACGGGCGTACATCGGTTCCTTCACCTCGGCGGGCGGACCCGGGGTCACGGTGGCGGACGTCGATCCCGCCACCGGGGCGCTGAACGTGGTCGCGGCGACCGACGCGCTGGCCGATCCCTCGTATCTCACCCTGCACGACGATCTGTTGTACGCCGTGTCGGAGGCGAACGAGGGCTCGGTCGGCGTCTTCGACCTGACCGCGGACGAGCCCCGCCTGATCGGTACGCCGAGGCCCGTGCAGGCCTCGGGTCCGACGCATCTCGCCGTGGCCGGCGGTCACGTCCTCACCGCCAACTACGGTTCGGGAAGCGTGTCCGTCCTGCCGCTGGGGGAGGGGCCCGCGAGCGTCGTCCAGCACATGGGCTCCGGTCCGCACCAAGCGCGCCAGGAAGGCCCGCACGCCCACCAGGTGCTGCCCGACCCGAGCGGCCGCTGGATCCTCAGCGTGGACCTCGGGACGGACTCGGTGCGGGTCTGCGCTTTCGACGAGGGCACGTTCGCGGTCCGCCGGGAAGTGGCCCTGCGGGCGGGCAGCGGGCCCAGGCATCTCGCGTTCCATCCGGCCGGCGGCTTCGTGTACGTCCTGAATGAGCTGGACCCCACGCTCACCGTCTGCTCCTGGGACGCTGACGCCGGCCTCCTGACACCGCTGCGCGAGGTGCCCGTGCTCGCCGACGAGCCGCAGGGCGACGCCTACCCCTCCGCGATCACGGTCTCGCCCGACGGGCGCTTCCTGTGGACGGCGACCCGCGGCGAGGACGTCATCTCCACCTTTACGCTCGCGGACGGCGCCCCCGACCTCGTGGCCGTCTCCGCCTGCGGCGGGCACTGGCCGCGCGACCTGGCCGTGCATCCTTCCGGCCGGTTCCTGTACGCGGCCAACGAGCGGTCGGGCGACGTGACGTGGTTCGGCACGGGCACCGACGGCGTCCCGGTGCGTGCGGGGTCGGTCGCGGTGCCGGCGGCCTCCTGCGTGGTGTTCGCGGACTGAGCGCATCGCCGGACGGCTGAGGTCGCCTGCGGAGGTCTCAGCCCGCCTGCGGAAACGTGAGGGCCCGCCCGGTCGGTCCGGGCGGGCCCTTCACATGTGACTCGTGCGCGTCAGCGGGCCGACGCGCCCATCTGCTGCTGCGGGGCGATGCCCAGCGCGTTCATGTAGTTCGACAGCGTCAGCTTGCCGATCGCCGGGTAGGCACCCAGCGGCTCGGCGATCGCGCAGCCGGCCTCCTTGACGGCCGCGTCCAGCAGACCGTCGGCCGCCTCCGGGCCGATCACGTACGGGGCCAGCGCCAGCTGACCGGAGCCCGAGGCGCGCAGCTGATCGGCGATCGCGGCGACCGCACCCGGCTCGTCGAGCGCGGCGGCGAGCACCGGCACGGCGAGACGCGCGGCAAGGAGCATGCCGGTGATGCCCGCGGCCTGCACCGCCTCCTCGCCGCCGGAGGTGGCGAGGATGATGCCGTCCGCCGCCGTCGCCACCGTGAACAGCCTGGCCCTGTCGGCGCGGGACAGGCCGGCCTCGGAGAGCCGCACATGCAGCGCTTCGGCGAGCAGCGGGTGCGGGCCGAGCACATCGGTGACCTCGGCGGGCGCGCTGGAGTCCACGACGGCCTGGCGGATCCGGCGCATCAGCGCGTTGTCCGGGCCGGCGAGGAGCGGCACGACCACGGCGACCGGGCCCTGCGGCTCGGTGGCCTCGACACCGGCGGCCAGCGCCTGCTGGTAGCGGGCGGCGCGCTGCTCGGCGGCGTGCGCGAGCACGGTCTGGAGGTTCGGGTACTCCGCGCCTTCACCGTCCACGTAGCCGATCCGGGCATCGAGGCCGGGCAGCTCGGAGCGGGCGATCGAGATGACCTCTTCGCCGAGGGCGCGCGCCTCGGCGCTCGGCGTGCCCGGCACGGCGAGAACAAGCGCGGGTGCTCCCTCGGGAGCCACCGCGGGTTCCGGGCGGCGGTGCCGACCGGACTGGCGGGGTCGCGGCATTCGTACAGGCAGGCCGGATGCGGGCCCAGTGGGGGAGCTCATGGCGCCGCATGCTACTGGCTCGCGGTGCTCTTCTGTTCGGGGAGGGGGCAGCTGCGAGTTATACGTCCGTATTTTTCCTGATGGTGACAATTGTCGTCACTATCGGGAATGTTGAGGGGTCGGCGCTCCACCGGTTTCCTCCGGAACATGCAGCAATCGCCCGTCGCACGGCAGCGCCAGCGCATCGAGGGCGAGCGCGGTGGCGAGCACCACGGCCCCTTCCAGGGGGTTGCCGTCCGCCGACACCGCCTGCGCGCGCGGCAGTTGCACGGACAGCTCTTCCTTCAGGGGTACGAGGAGGAGGTCGCCGATGCCGAACAGGCCGCCGGTCAGGGCTACTTCGCACTCGGTCTCCGGCGGGCACACCGCGGCCGCCGCCTCGGCGATGTGCAGCGCGGCGGCCCGCAGGATGCCGACCGCGACCGGGTCGTCCTCGGCGGCGCAGCGGGCCACCTCGGGAACGAAGGACGCGAGCACGGCGGGACGGTCGGTGCGCGGATACAGCTTGCCGGGGAGCTCCGTCACCGGTCCGTCGAAGAACTCCTCCGCGCGGGCGCGCAGCGCCGCGGAACCGCCGCGACGCCCGTCGTGGTCGCGCAGGGCGGCGTCGAGGCCGGCCCGGCCGATCCAGGCGCCGCCGCCGCAGTCGCCCAGCAGATGGCCCCAGCCGTCCGCTCTGCGCCACTTCTTGCCCTCGGTGCCGAGCGCGATCATCCCCGTCCCGGCGGCGACCACCGCACCAGGACGCTGGCCCAGGGCGCCCGTGTACGCGGTCACCGCGTCGGCGGCCAGGGCGAGCCTGCGTACGCCGAACGCCTCGGCGAGTGCGTCGGGCAGTAGGTCGCGCAGCTCGTCGCCGAGGGTGGCCATGCCGGCGGCGCCGATGGCCACGGCCCGGATCTCCCCGTCGCCGCCCACCTCGCCGAGTAGCGCCTTGGCCATGGGCACCAGCTGTTCCATGAGGTGCCCGGCGTCGATGCCGCCCGGTCCGGTACGGACGGGCTGCCGGGACACCGCGGTGTCGGCGCGGTCGCCCGCCTTGGTGGGGACCGTGTCGTCGGCCGATGGGACAGGAGCCAGCGCGACGCGCAGCCCGGACCCGCCGGAGTCCACGCCGAGCACCCAACCGGGCCTGCTGTCAGAAGAGTTGGTCACGGCAGCCGCCAGTCCACGGGTTGGGCGCCCTGCTGGGTGAGCAGGTCGTTGACGCGGCTGAACGGCCGCGAGCCGAAGAAGCCGCGGTCGGCGGACATGGGGGAGGGATGCGCGGACTCCACCGCCGGCAACTGCCCGAGCAGCGGCCGCAGATTGCGCGCGTCACGGCCCCACAGGACCGACACCAGCGGACGTCCGCGCGCGGCCAGCGCACGGATCGCCTGCTCGGTGACCTCTTCCCAGCCCTTGCCGCGGTGGGCGGCGGGCCGGCGGGGCGCCGTGGTCAGCGCCCTGTTGAGCAGCAGTACGCCCTGCCGGGTCCACGGCGTCAGGTCGCCGTTGGACGGCTGCGGGAGGCCGAGGTCGGCGTTCATCTCGCGGTAGATGTTGATCAGGCTGCCGGGCAGCGGCCGCACCTCGGGCGCCACCGAGAAGCTCAACCCCACGGCATGCCCCGGCGTCGGGTAGGGGTCCTGCCCGACGATCAGGACCTTCACCTCGTCGAACGGCTGCTGGAAAGCCCGCAGCACGTTGGGTCCCGCCGGCAGATAGGTACGTCCCGCGCCGATCTCCGCGCGCAGGAAGTCGCCCATCGCGGCGATCCGTTCGGCTACGGGCTCAAGTGCCTTGGCCCAGCCGGGTTCGACAATCTCGTTCAATGGTCGTGCAGCCACGAGGTCACCTTAGTGGCGTAACGCACGTCCTGATCAACCGCGGTCGGGAGCACGGCCCGGGGGTGGAGCCGGCCGTCGTGCGCCGGGCCTCCACCGAGCGCGTGCGCCGCCTCCATCCCGGGCCGCCGCTCAGCCGATCGCCGCCGCCCGTACGCACAGCACGTCCGGCAGGTGCGAGGCGACCTGCTGCCAGGAGTCGCCGTCGTCCGCACTCGCGAACACCTCGCCGTTGCGATTGCCGAAGTACACCCCCGCCGGGTCCAGATCGTCGGTGCACAGCGCGTCCCGCAGCACGGTCCCGTAGTGATCGCCTTCGGGAAGACCCGCCGACAACGGCTCCCATGAGGCGCCCGCGTCAGTGGTCCGGTACACGCGACAACGGCGGCCCGCCGGGACCCGGTCCGCGTCCGCGTTGATCGGGAACACATACGCCGTATCGCCGCGGTGCGGGTGCGCCGCCGCCGCGAAACCGAAGTCGGACGGAAGGCCGGATCCGATGTCGACCCACTTGGCGCCCGCGTCGTCGCTGCGGAACACACCCCAGTGGTTCTGCAGATACAGCCGGTCCGGATCGACCGCGTCCCGCGTCACCTTGTGCACGCACTGACCGAACTCCGGGTTCGGATCGGGCAGGAAGACCGCGGACACACCGGAGTTGGACGGCGCCCAGGTCTGCCCGCCGTCCTGCGTGCGGAACACCCCGGCCGTCGACACCGCCACCGTGATCGACCCGGGATCGCGGGCGTCGGTCAGGATCGTGTGCAGCCCCTCACCGCCGCCGCCCGGCACCCACTTGGAGCGCGTCGGGTGCTCCCACAGCGGCCGTACGAGCTCGAAGCTCTCGCCGCGGTCCTCCGAGCGGTACAGCGCGGCCGGCTCGGTGCCAGCCCACACCACGTCCTCCTCGGCCGCCGACGGGTGCAGCTGCCAGACGCGCTCCAGCGAAGCCCCGGTGTCCTTGGGGAACTTGACGGCCGGCTTCGCGGGCTCGGTCCAGGACGCGCCGAGGTCGTCGGAGTGGAAGACGCTCGGACCCCAGTGCGCGCTGTCCCCGCCGACGAGGAGCCGCGGAGTCCCGCGCCGGGTGTCGATCGCGATCGAGTAGATCGCCTCCGCGTTGAAGTGCGGTCCGCCGAACTCCCAGACGCCGGCGCGGCGACGTCCGATGAAGAGTCCTTTGCGGGTGCCCACGGTCAGAAGTACCTCGGCCATCTCAGGCCACCTCCGTCAGGTCGGTCGACTTCGTTGTCCACGACGTGCGCACAGTCTGCACCCGGGTACTGACAACAGCGCCCGAACCGGGCCGGACCTGCTGGTTTCGCAGTATTCCGGCGCCGGTGCGACGGTTGGGGTTCTCCCGCTATTCGCGTACCTGCGCGGCCAGCGCGGCGATACCCTCCGGCCCGACCCGGCAGCACCCGCCGACCAGCCGGGCCCCGTCCCGCACCCAACGGGCTGCCCGGCCCTCGGCGGTGAAGGTCGCGGGCCCGCACCATGAACGCCGTACGGCGTCCCAGCGCTCCCCGCTGTTGGGGTAGACCACCACCGGCTTGCCCGTGATCCGCGCGGCGAGCGGCACCGCGGCGTCCGCGTCCTGTGGGCTGCAGCAGTTGACCCCGACGGCGATCACCTCGTCGGCCTCGGCGGCGAGCGCGAACGCCTCCTCCAGGGGCTGCCCCGCGCGCGTCAGCCCGCCGGTGACGCTGAACGACAGCCACGCCGGTACTCCGATCCCCCGTACGGCCCGTACGAGCGCCCGCGCCTCGTCCGCGTCCGGCACCGTCTCCAGCGCCAGCACATCCGGACCGGCGGCGGCGAGCGCTTCGAGCCGCGGCCGGTGGAAAGCCTCGAGCTCGTCCACGCTCAGCCCGTACCGCCCCCGGTACTCGGACCCGTCCGCGAGCATCGCCCCGTAGGGCCCGGCCGAAGCAGCCACCCACAGGGGGCCGCGTACACCTTCCGTACGCGCCTGTTCGGCCGCCTCGCGTCCCAACTGCACGCTGAGGGACAGGAGTTCCGTGGTGCGGCCGGCGTCGATCCCGCGCGCGGCGAAGCCCTCGTACGTCGCCTGGTACGAGGCCGTGGTCGCCACACGGGCGCCGGCGAGGAAGTACGCGCGATGCGCCGCGCGCACCGCGTCCGGCCGCTCGGCGAGCAGCCGCGCCGACCACAGGGAGTCACTCAGGTCGTGCCCGTCGGCCTCCAGCTGGTTCGACAGACCGCCGTCGAGCACCAGCGGTCCCGCTGCGAGCGCCTGCGTGAAGGTGACCATGCTTCGACGCTAGGGCCCGTGTGAGGTCGTGATCAACCTGGCGGTGGGGTGAGGTCGTTGATTCAGATCATGGATGCCCGCAGGCGGAGTCCGGCGTCGTAGCTCCCGGGACGGATCGCCCGGAAGACCGGGACCCCCGGCCCATGCGCCCGGGACGCCGGGCGCGGGAGCGTATGCGGTGTGCGGGGGTTCCGGTGGCCGGGGGAGGCCGCGTTCGGGGGAGGAACCCCCGCACACAGAACGGCAAGGCGCCGGAACGGGGCAGCGCACACCGCTCGACCGAGCGGACGACAGCAGGGGGAAGACGTCATGGCAGCACCGGTGGCAGGAACGGGAACGACCGGCGTCGCACGGTCCGGCGGGACCGAGCGCGGCGCGGAACGTCCGGCGGGGGTCGGGGA
>NZ_JAAKZW010000163.1 GCF_011044995.1 Streptomyces mesophilus
CCCGCACTGCCAGAGGAACCGCCCTTCCTTCCCGTCCGGCGACAGGAAGGCATACCCCACCCCCATGTCCCCGAAGTTGACGTGGAACGGCAGCCCCGCCGAGTCCAGCTGCGCTATCAACTGCCAGCCGGGGCCGGGGTGCTCACCGCCCTGCAACCAGTTCGGCCGGACGTCCGGGCCGCCCAGGAACTGCCACTCCTCCCCGTCCGGCGCCCGCTCCACCGCCCGCGGGACGAAGTCCTCACCCGCCGAGGGCCCCGAACCCGCCGCCTCGACCGTGACGAAGTCCGGGACACGGCCCGCAGGCTGGACGACCAGCGCGTTCTCCCCGCCTTCCGGCTCCCACGTCGCCTCACCCCCGGCCTCCGAGGCCGTCATGAAGAGATAGCCGAGCCGGCCGTCGCCGAGCTCGAACTGGCCCAGGAACTCCATGGGCTCACCGCTCTCCCGCGAGAGCGGCCACTGCGGCTCATCGAGCCATACGGGCTGACCGCCGACCTTGGTGACCGGCCGGCGCACCGCGGTGTCCGCGGGGACGAATTCGACGGGCACGGGCATGAGGGACTCCTTGTGAGGGCACGAGGACTCGACTCCCTTCACGCTAACGGCCCCCACTGACAACACCCTTCGACCTGCGGGGATACTGGCGGCGATCAGCACACCCGACACAAAGGAGGCGCCCGGCATGACCGCCGACCACCGCATCGGACCGCCGCTGACCGGCGGCGAACGCGACACCCTGCGCGCCTTCCTCGACTACCACCGCGCGACCCTCGCCATGAAGTGCGAAGGACTCACGGACGAGGAGCTGCGGCAGCGCTCGATGCCGCCGTCCACGCTCTCGCTGCTCGCCCTCGTACGGCATATGGCGGAGGTGGAACGTGCCTGGTTCCACCGGGCGTTCGAGGACCACGACGCGCCCATGGTGTGGTCCGACGAGATCGACTTCCAGGCCGCGTACGACGCGAGCGCCTCCACCCGGGCGGAGGCCTTCGGCGCCTGGGAGGCGGAGGTCGAGCGGTCGCGCCGGATCGAGAAGGCGGCCGATTCGCTCGATACGACCGGATACCAGCCGCGCTGGGACAAGGAGATCTCGCTGCGGATGGTGATGGTGCACGTCCTGCTCGAGTACGGACGGCACAACGGCCACGCGGACTTCCTGCGCGAGGGCGTCGACGGGACCACCGGGGCCTGAGCGGGGCCCGCCCTCAGGGGGCCTCAACCCGCCTTGGCCGCGCCCCCGTTCCCGTTCCCGTTCCCGAGGACCCTCTCCAGCGCGTCGAAGGTCACCCCGCACCCCGCGAGGACATCCCGTACGACCCCCGGCCGTGCCGCCATCGCGAGCAGCAGGTGCTCGTCCCCGATGGACTTCTCCTTGCGCGCCAGGGCCACCCGCAGCGACTGCTCCAGGACCGTCTTCGCCTCCCGCGTGAACGGGCGGTGCCCCGAACCGGCCCACAGGCGCCGCCCCCGCGGCCGGCCGTGCGCCAACGCGCCCTCGCCGTGCGCCTCTTCGACCCGCGAGACGATCGCGCCGACATCGATCCCGAGCCCGGCCAGCGCCTCGGCGTCCGCCGCCGAGACCCCGCCGCGACGCCGTGCCTCCTCCAGACCGGAGACCACCGCCTCCGGCCGCACCCCGAGGGCCGAGAGCGCGAACGCGCCCTTCGTGCCCCGGGCGTCGAGCAGCGCGAGCAGCAGATGCCCGGCCTCGACCTTGTCGGCGCCCCCGCGTTCCGCATGGGCCACCGCGCCTTCGACCACGCCCCGCGCGCCCTCCGTGAACCGCTCGAACATCGCTACCTCCCATGCTTCTTGTGGACGGCCTGCCTGCTCACTCCGAGCTCGGCGGCGATCTCCTGCCAGGACCAGCCCTGGTTGCGCGCACTGCGCACCTGGACCGCTTCGAGCTGTTCGAGCAGGCGCCGCAGTGCGGCCACCGCCCTCAGCCCGACCCTGGGGTCGCGATCGCCCGCCCGCTCGGCGAGATCCGTTGCTTCGGTCATGGTGTCAATTTAGGTTGACAGCCCTTGGCATGTCAACCCGAGTTGACATGCCAAGGGCTGGAAACACGGCGAAGGCCCGCCCGCGCCGAGCGCGGACGAGCCTTCGTAGAGGAAAAGCGCGAGGTCAGACGGACAGCACCAGCTTCCCGAAGAGCTCGCCCGACTCCATGCGCGCGAACGCGTCCCGCGCCTGGTCGAGCGGCAGGATGTCGTCGATGACGGGGCGTACCCCCGTTGCGGCGCAGAAGGAGAGCAGGTCCTCCAGCTCGTCCTTGCTGCCCATCGTCGAGCCCACGATCTTCAGCTCGAGGAAGAAGATCCGGGTCAGCTCGGCATGCGAGGGGCGGTCACCGCTCGTGGCGCCGGAGATCACCAACGTGCCGCCCGGGCGCAGGGACTTGACGGAGTGCGACCAGGTGGCGGCGCCGACCATCTCGATGACGGCGTCCACCCGCTGGGGAAGACGCGCGCCCGGCTCCACGGCCTCGACCGCGCCGAGCTCGATGGCCCGCTTGCGCTTGGCCTCGTCCCGGCTGGTCGCGAAGACCCGCAGCCCCGCCGCCTTGCCGAGCACGATCGCGGCCGTCGCGACACCGCCGCCCGCGCCCTGCACGAGGACCGAGTCCCCGGGCCGTACACCGGCGTTGGTGAAGAGCATGCGGTACGCGGTGAGCCAGGCGGTCGGCAGACAGGCGGCCTCGGCGAAGCTGAGCTCCTTGGGCTTGGGCAGCACGTTCCAGGTGGGCACGGAGACCTGCTCGGCGAACGTGCCCTGGTAGCGCTCGGTGAGGATCGAGCGGGGCTCCTTGGGGCCGACCCCGTGGCCGGACTGGCCGATGACCGAGTGCAGGACGACCTCGTTGCCGTCCTCGTCGATCCCGGCCGCGTCGCAGCCGAGGATCATCGGGAGCTTGTCCTCACCGAGGCCCACGCCCCTCAGCGACCACAGGTCGTGGTGGTTGAGGGAGGCGGCCTTGACGTTGATGGTCGACCAGCCGTCACGGACGGCGGGAGCGGGGCGCTCGCCCAACTCGAGCCCGGCGAGCGGCTGATCACGGTCGATGCGTGCGGCATAGGCGGCGAACATGCTGGTGACGATATGGCGCAGGCGGGGCGGGGCGGAACCGCACCACGGTGTGACGCCCCGCACCCACCCTGCAAACAGGACTAGTCCCTCCTGTACTGCGCCGGCGACCCCTTCGTCCCCGGGTCCTCGTAGGACCCCGGCTTGCCCCGGTCCACATGGAACGTGGTCAGCGTCGACACCGGCGAGGCCGGGTCCCGGCGGTCCCCGATCACCCGCATGTGCGTGCTGAAGCGCTCGGGCGTGACCTCGTACACGTCGTATCCGTAGCGGTTGCCCTCGAAGTACTTCAGGTGCGGGTTGGCCCGGCCCATGAGCGGGCCGTTGGTCGCGTTCCAGTCCGCCGAGTACGCGCCGGACGTGACCGAGTGCGCGGTGAACTCGGTCCCCACGAGCGGGGAGTCGGGCCGGTCGAAGTCGACCCGGATGTCGTCGACGAAGGCGGAGTGCCAGTCCCCCGTCAGGACGACCAGATCCTCGAGGCCGCCGGCGTGCACGTGGCCGAGCACCTCGCGCCGTTCGGCGAGGAAGCCGTCCCACTGGTCGGTGAACATGTATCCGCTGCCGGAGGGGCTGCGCAGCTGGCTCAGCATGATCGAGTTGGCCCAGACGTGCCAGGCGTCGGGCGCCTTGTCGATCCCCTGCTTCAGCCAGGCCTTCTGGTCCGTGCCGAGGATCGTGCCGTCGGGCAGGTTCTGCGCCGAGCGGTACGAGCGCAGGTCGAGCACGGTCAGTTCGAGCAGCTCGCCCCAGCGGCGCACCCGGTGGATCTCCGGGTCGGGAAGGGCCATCGCGCCGAAGGAGTCGCGGTGCGGCATGTGCTCGTACCAGGCCTGGTACGCGGCCGCCCGCCGCTTCATGAACGGCGCCCCGCCGCCCGTACCGCTGTAGTCGTTGACGACCTCGTGATCGTCCCAGGTCAAAAACCACGGGTGCGCGGCGTGCGCCTCGCGCAGCGAACGGTCTCCCTTGTAGAGGGCGTGCCGCTTGCGGTAGTCGCCGAGGGTGAGGATCTCGGGTCCGTCGTGGTCGCGGACATGACTCTCCGGTACGCCGCCGACCTGGCCGTGCTCGTAGATGTAGTCGCCGAGGTGGATGACGAAGTCGAGGTTCTCGCGGGCGATGGCGCGGTGTGCCGCGTAGTAACCGTCGTGGAACGCCTGGCAGTTGGCGGTGGCGAAGAGGGCCTTGCCGATACGTCCGGTCGGCGCCGTCTTCGTACGGCCGACGCGGCTCGTCTTGCCCAGGGCGCGGAACCCGTACCAGTAGTGACGGCCGGGGCGCAGGCCCTCCACCACGATGTGCACGCTGTGGCCGAGCGTCGCGGACGCCGCCGTCGTGCCCTCGGCCACCACCCGGCGCAGCCGCGGGTCCTCCGCCACGGTCCACCGCACCTCGACGGTCTCCGGCAACCGCTGCTCGGCGGCGAGGGGTTCGGGCGCGAGTCTCGTCCACAGGAGCACCGAGTACGGCTGCGGATCGCCGGAGGCGACGCCGAGCGTGAAGGGCGCCGGATCGTAGTCGGCGCCGAGCGCCTCGGCCGCCTCGCGGGCCTCGGCGGGGGTGAGGCCGACGGCCAAGGGCCAGGCGACGTTCAGGGCGCCGGCGGCGGCCGCGGCCTTGAGCAGATCACGACGGTTCAGCTTCACGGCCGGCCTCCGGTGGCGTGCAGGGTGAGGGAGACGGCGTCCGCGTAGCCGTCGTTGGACGTGCCGCCGCCGCTGCGGGTGAACACGAGCAGGACGCGGGCGCCGCGCGCCCCGGGCGGCACCGCGGCCTCGGCGGCGCACTCGACGAGCGCGGTACGGCCCAGGCGCTCGGCGGCGCTCACCGGCCCGAGCACGCTCAGGGCGAGGGGCGTGCCGTCGGCGGCCCGGAACTCCACGGACAGGCGCGCTCCGTCCTCCTGGCCCGCATAGCCGCCGAGCCAGCCGCTCACCGCGTACCGCACCCGGCCCGCGTCGACTTCCCGCCGCCCGGTCGCCCCGCGCGCCGGCAGCTCGATGTCCTGCACGAGGGCGGTGCGCGCGCTGGTGCCGCCGGAGAAGAACCGGCTGCCGCGCGCGGCGGGCCCCGGGTCGTCCGGGGTCGGGTAGCCACCGCCGAGGCTGTACGCGATCAGCGCGGGAGCGCCCTGCGCGATCCGCCAGCCCGGCACGGCCTCGACCGGGTCGGCGCCGCCGCCCGGTCCGGATTCCGCGTCACCGTTGACGACAAGGTTCACTCGTCTGCCTCCAGGGTCATGGGGGTTGGACAACCGCGCGCATCTCACCAGCCCCTGATGAACCACGGAAGGCGCCCGGCCCAACTCTCCGTCGGATCCCGGAAGTCACGCGCGAAGGGGTCCGGCCTCCAGACGTGCAAAGGGCCCCGCTCCGGACACGCAAAAGGGCCCCGCCTCCAAGCAAGGAGGCAGGGCCCTGAAGCGTGAACTCGCTTGCCGCTAGCGGCGCGCGACACCCTCCGCGCGAGCGGCGGCGGCCACGGCCGCGGTGACCGCGGGGGCCACGCGCTCGTCGAACGGCGAGGGGATCACGTACTCCGCGGACAGCTCGTCACCGACGACCGCGGCGAGCGCGTCGGCGGCGGCGATCTTCATGCCCTCGGTGATACGGGAGGCCCGCACCTGGAGCGCGCCGGCGAAGATGCCGGGGAACGCGAGCACGTTGTTGATCTGGTTCGGGAAGTCCGAACGGCCCGTGGCCACGACCGCCGCGTACTTGTGCGCGACGTCCGGGTGCACCTCGGGGTTCGGGTTGGCCATGGCGAACACGAACGAGTTCGGCGCCATCGACGCGACCGCCGGCTCCGGGACCGTACCGCCGGAGACACCGATGAAGACATCGGCGCCGGACAGGGCGGACTCCAGGGAGCCGGAGATGTTCGCCTTGTTGGTGAGCTCGGCGAGCTCGCGCTTGACCGGCGTGAGGTCGTCGCGGTCGCGCGAGACGATGCCCTTGCGGTCGGCGACGGAGACATCGCCGATGCCCGCCTCGAGCAGGAACTTGGCGATCGCGACACCCGCCGCACCGGCGCCGGAGATGACCGCGCGCAGGTCGCCCAGCGTGCGGTTGGTGAGCTTCGCGGCGTTACGCAGCGCCGCGAGCGTCACGACGGCCGTGCCGTGCTGGTCGTCGTGGAAGACCGGGATGTCCAGCTCGTCCTGGAGCCGCCGCTCGATCTCGAAGCAGCGCGGCGCCGAGATGTCCTCGAGGTTCACACCGCCGAAGGACGGGGCGAGCCGCTTCACGGTCTCGACGATCTCGTCCACGGACGTGGTCGCGAGCGCCAGCGGGACCGCGTCCACGCCGCCGAACTGCTTGAACAGAATCGCCTTGCCCTCCATCACCGGGAGAGAGGCGGAAGGACCGATGTCACCGAGCCCGAGCACGGCCGTACCGTCGGTGACGACGGCCACGACGTTCGAGGTCCACGTGTAGTCGTGGACGAGCTCCGGCTGCTCGGCGATGGCGCTGCACACCTTGGCCACACCAGGTGTGTACGCGAGGGACAGGTCGTCCTTGTCACGGACCGGCACCGTGGCCTGAACAGCCATCTTGCCGCCGCGATGCAGCGCGAAGGCCGGATCGAAGGGCTCGTCGGCCCCGTCCGTTCCGGCGTCGCTGCGAGGATTGACGATCTCCGCTGCCACTTTGTCTGACCCCTTAAAGGTTCAATCGTTTGAGGGTTGCCGCTCCCTGTTCGGGAGCGGGCGGGCACCGCGGGACTCCTCGCCGTTGGGCGATGGGCCTCCCAGCGAGGGGGAGATGTCCACGCGCGGGCGCGCCGCACACGCGCCCTGGTCCCCGGATGAGGGGTGTAACGCTCTTTTGTACAGGATGGAACGGGGACTCCACGAGAGAGATTCGCCTCAAACGTAGGGCAAATGTCCGGGTCGGGACCAAAAGTCCAACGCCGCCGTCCGGATAGCGAGATGAGCGGGGTTTCGCCCGGTTAGCGATGGTTCACCAAGCGGGCGCTCACCCTTGGGAGGGCAGGCCTCTACGTCCCCCGCGCACCTGTTATCCGATTTTGACCTGGGCGGCAGCCTGAATCGTGCAGTCCGAATGGCAAGATGCCGTAATCACACAAGGTCGCGACACCCGAAGCCGTGTGCACGACCGCTGATCGCTCCCTCATCAGCACACATCTGCCGGAGGACCCCCATGACCGCAAGCACCACCCGTCGTACGACCGCCAAGTCCCGGATAGCCGCGGTCGGCGCCATCGCGGTCGCCGGCGCGCTGATCCTGACCGGTTGCGGCGACCAGACGAAGGACAGCGGCAAGGAGGGCGACTCGACGAAGGCCGGCGAGAAGACCTCGGCGCCGCTCTTCGCCAAGCTGCCCAAGGAGATCCAGGACAAGGGCGTCATCAAGGTCGGTTCGGACATCGCGTACGCGCCCGTCGAGTACGTGGACGAGGACGGCAAGACCGTCGGTATCGACCCGGACATCGCCGCGGCCATGGGCAAGCAGCTCGGCGTCGAGTTCAAGTTCGAGAACGGCAAGTTCGCCGACCTGATCGGTGGCCTCGGCGGCGGTCGCTACGACATCGCCATGTCGGCCATGACCGACACCAAGGACCGCCAGGAAGGCATCGACGGCGACACCGGCAAGAAGGTCGGCAAGGGCGTCGACTTCGTCGACTACTTCGTCGCGGGCGTCTCCCTCTACACCAACAAGGGCGAGACCCAGGGCATCAAGACCTGGGACGACCTGTGTGGCAAGACCATCGCCGTGCAGCAGGCCACCTTCTCCCTGGACCTGGCCAACGACCAGGCCAAGAAGTGCAAGACGGACGGCAAGCCCGCCCTCAAGGTCGAGGACTTCCCGACCAACCCCGAGGCCGAGACCCGGATGCGCGGCGGCGGCGCCGACGTCGTGTCCGCGGACTTCCCGATCGCCGCGTACAGCGTGAAGAACTCGGGCGGCGGCAAGAACTTCGAGATCGTCGGCGACCAGGTCGAGGCCGGCCCGTACGGCATCGCCGTGGCCAAGGGCAACGACCAGCTGCGCGACGCCCTCAAGGCCGCGCTCGACGCCGTCATCAAGAGCGGCGAGTACGACAAGATCATCTCGAAGTGGGGCGTTGCGGACGGCGCCGTCAAGGAAGCCGCCGTCAACGGCGGCAAGTGACCGGCTCCGGCACCCGCTGGTTGAAAGGCAACACCCGTGACTGCTGACGTCAACAAGACGGACGGCCCGGGCGGCGCCCGCGGCGGCGGACCGGAGGTCATCAAGGCCATCCCGGTCCGCCACCCGCTGCGCTACGTCTCGGCCCTGATCGCGCTGGGCACCCTCGTCGCGATCGTCTACGCGTTCGCCCAGTCGGACAAAATCAACTGGGGCGCGCTGCCCGACTACTTCTTCAACGACCGCATCCTCGACGGTGTCGTCGAGACGATGAAGCTGACGATCCTCGCGATGGTCATCGGCGTCGTCCTCGGTGTCCTGCTCGCTGTGATGCGGCTGTCGAAGAACCCTGTGACCAGCAGCATCGCCTGGTTCTACATCTGGTTCTTCCGCGGTACCCCGGTCCTGGTCCAGCTGTTCGTCTGGTTCAACCTGGGCCTGGTCTTCGAGTACGTCAACCTCGGTCCGTTCTACAAGGACCAGTGGTCGGACTTCATGACGCCGATGCTGACGGCGCTGCTCGGCCTGGGCCTCAACGAGGCCGCGTACATGGCGGAGATCTGCCGCGCCGGTCTGCTCTCGGTCGACGAGGGCCAGACCGAGGCGTCGCACGCGCTCGGCATGAGCCACTCCAAGACCCTGCGCCGCATCGTGATCCCGCAGTCGATGCGGGTGATCGTGCCGCCGACGGGCAACGAGGTCATCAACATGCTGAAGACCACCTCGCTGGTCTCGGCGGTGCAGTACCTCGACCTGTTCCGGGTCACCCAGCAGATCGGTGAACGCTCGACGGCCACGGTCGAGATGTACTTCCTCGCCGCCGCCTGGTACCTGGTGATGACCTCGATCCTGTCCGTGGGTCAGTACTACGTGGAGCGCTACTACGCCAAGGGCTCCACACGCTCGCTCCCGCCGACGCCGGTCCAGCGCCTGAAGGCCGCTCTGATCCCGTCGCGCAATCTGTCGGGAGGTCTCCGATGACCGCGGTTCCCATGGTCAAGGCCGAGAACGTCCACAAGTCGTTCGGCAGCGTCGAGGTCCTCAAGGGCATCGACCTCGAGGTCGCGCCGCGTGAGGTGTTCTGCCTCATCGGCCCGTCCGGTTCGGGCAAGTCGACGTTCCTGCGGTGCATCAACCACCTGGAGCAGGTCTCCGGCGGCCGGCTCTCGGTCGACGGCCAGCTGGTCGGCTACCGCGAGAAGAACGGCAAGCTGTACGAGCTCAAGGACAGCGAAGTCGCCCTGCAGCGCCGGGACATCGGCATGGTCTTCCAGCGCTTCAACCTGTTCCCGCACATGACGGCGCTCGAGAACGTCATGGAGGCTCCGGTCCAGGTCAAGCGCGAGTCGAAGGCCGTGGCGCGGGAGCGCGCCCAGCGGCTGCTCGACCGCGTGGGCCTGGCGGACAAGGCCGGGAACTACCCGTCCCAGCTCTCCGGCGGCCAGCAGCAGCGCGTCGCGATCGCCCGTGCGCTCGCGATGGAGCCCAAGCTGATGCTCTTCGACGAGCCCACCTCCGCGCTCGACCCGGAGCTGGTCGGTGACGTCCTGGACGTCATGCGGGGTCTCGCCGAGGACGGCATGACGATGATCGTCGTCACCCACGAGATGGGCTTCGCCCGCGAGGTCGGCGACTCCCTGGTCTTCATGGACGAGGGCGTGGTCGTCGAGGCGGGCAACCCCCGTGACGTACTGACGAATCCGCAGCACGAGCGGACACAGTCGTTCCTGTCGAAGGTGCTGTAGTCCTTTCCGACCAACAGGGGCGGTACGGGAGTTCCCGTACCGCCCCTGTTGGTTCCAGGGGTCCGCCTGGATCGGTTACTTGAGCGCAAGCACCAGCGAGTCCGCCGGCGAGGCCCAGACCGTGCGGGACTCCGCGAAGCCCATGTCCCTGAGGGTGCGGGCGTGCCAGTCGGCCGAGGGCATGTCGCCGTCCGCATGGTCGCCGTAGATCTCGAAGCGCTCGGCCGTCGGTGCGGCGAGGACCGGATCGGCGGCGGCGAGCTGCCACCACTCCTTCCAGTCGAGGACGCCCTCGGACTTGACCTGCCGGGCGCGCGCGTTGCGGTGCGCGCTCTCGGCGGCGTTGATCCGCGGGGTCGCCGGGTCCGGCATGTGGTCGGCGTTCATGAAGACCCCGCCCGCGCGGACCAGATCCGCGATCTGCCCGTACAGGACGGCGAGTTCGGGGCTGTGCAGCCAGTGCAGGGCGGTCGCGGTGAGCACGGCGTCATAGCTGTCGTACGGGAGCTTCGCGGCCCAGTCCGGATCCTTGAGATCCGCCCGTACGAACGTGACGCGGCCGTCGCCCGCGAAGGTGCCCTCGGCGATGGTGAGCAGCGCCGGGTCCAGGTCCACGCCGGTGCTCTCGGCCTCGGGGAACCTCTTGAGGAGCCGGTCCGTAATACTCCCCGTACCGCATGCCAGATCCAGCACCCGCGCCTTCGGACCGACCAGGGCCTCCACCATGTCGAGCATGACCGAGAACCGCTCCTCGCGGTCCGGCAGGTACCACTGCTGCTGCCGGTCCCAGCTGTCCTGCCAGGCACGCCAGTCCGTGGTGGTGTGGATGTCCGTCATGGTTCCCCTCCGTACGTAATACCCTGTACGTAAGCCCCCGAACAGGGCTCCGCCCATTACTTCCGTACGACGAAGATAGACCGCATCCGTAAGGACTACAAGTGGAACTGACCTATTACGCGGACTACGCAGTGCGTCTCGTCAACAGCGAGGAGCCGGCCCGCGGCAAGGATGCGCTGACCAGCGTCGAGGCGGTCCGCGCGCTGTTCGGCGGCAATCAGTCGGCGGCGCGGCGCGCGACGGACGCGGACGTCACGCGCTTCCGTTCGGTGCGGGGGCGGCTGCGGGCGGTCTTCGAAGCGGCCGACAGCGGGGACCAGACGCTCGCGGTCGACCTCCTGAACTCGCTGCTCCTGGAGTTCCCGGTGAGCCCGCAGATCTCCGGGCACGACCACCGCGACGACCAGGACAACCCGCTGTGGCACATGCACCTCGCCGACCACCCGTCGAACGCGACCGCGGGCTATGCGGCGATCGCCTCGATGGGGCTCGCCTTCCACCTCACCGAGCACGGCGTCGACCGCCTCGGCCTGTGCGAGGCGGCGCCCTGCCGCAACGCCTATCTCGACACCTCGACCAACCGCTCGCGCCGCTACTGCTCGGACCGCTGCGCGACCCGCGCCAACGTCGCGGCCTACCGGGCCCGCAAGCGCGAGGAGGCGGCGGCCCGCACGGACCGGGACGCGAAGACGGGACGTACCGCCGAGTAGAGCCAAAGGAGCAGCCCCCGGCCCTCGGCCCGCGGCCGGTAGCGCCCGAGCACCTTGGCGAGCACCAGCTCCTCGGGCACGGTCCCGTAATCCGTGCTGTCGCCGCCGGCGAAGGAGTTGTCCCCGAGCACCCACCAGCCGCTCTCGCGCCGCTCGACGGCGCGCTTGACGACCAGCAGGTCCTGCTGGAACGGATGCCGCAGGACCACCACGTCACCGGGCCGGATGCGCACCCCGTACCGGATGAGCAGCTGGTCGCCGTGGTGCAGCGTGGGGACCATCGACGGCCCGTGCACCTCGGCGATCCCGAAGGGCACTCTGCCCTCGCCCACTCGCACCGACTCCCGCATCAGGCACCTCCCGCCAGCCGTGTCGCCGCCCACCTATCAGTGTGCAGTGGGATCGTCCACGGGTCCCAGGGTCACCCTGGACTTTTGACCTAAGCCGTCGGGGGCACCCGCGAATCTCACCTTCCCAGGGAGTAATCTCCCACTTGAGAAGACGATCACGAGGAAGGACAGCTACATGCTCTCCCGCCTGTTTGCCCCCAAGGTGACGGTCAGCGCCCACTGCGACCTGCCCTGCGGTGTGTACGACCCCGCCCAGGCCCGTATCGAGGCGGAGTCCGTCAAGGCCGTCCAGGAGAAGATGGCGGCGAACGACGACCCGCACTTCCAGGCTCGCGCCGTTGTCATCAAGGAGCAGCGCGCCGAGCTCGCCAAGCACCACGTGTCGGTGCTGTGGAGCGACTACTTCAAGCCCCCGCACTTCGAGAAGTACCCGGAGCTGCACCAGCTGGTGAACGACACCCTCAAGGCCCTCTCGGCCGCGAAGGGGTCGGTCGACCCGGCCACGGGCCAGAAGGCGCTGGACTACATCGCCCAGATCGACAAGATCTTCTGGGAGACCAAGAAGGCCTGATCCAAGGCTGATCAAGGCCTGATCCAAGGCCTGTCCGCCATGGTCTGCGATCGGTGCACCATCGCAGGTCGGCGGATCCACGTGAGGGACCCGGTCGCGTCATGCGGCCGGGTCCCTTGCGTTGCCACGGGTCCGCGTCAGGCCGGTGCCCGGACCACCGAGCGCAGCAGCGGCCAGTTCTCCGGGGCCGCGCCGCCCGGGTAGGCGTACCGGCGGCGGGTGTACGCGTAGGCGTAGCCCTGGCGGGGGTCGGCGAAGGCGAGGGAGCCCGATGCGCCGCTGTGGCCGAAGGCGCCGGCTCCGACGCAGTCGAAGTGGTGGCCGATGGTGCTGAACCCCAGGCCGAACGACTTCGGTGAGTCGCTCACCAGGTCGGTGCCCGAGGAGTGGATGCGGGCGAACTCGGCGGCCGTGTCCGGCTTCAGGAGGGGTCCGTCCCGGCCCAGGCCGAACGCCGCCGCGGCGTACATCCCGGCGAGACCCCGCGCGGAGCCGATGCCCGCCACCGACGCCTGGCCCTTCGCGCGCACGAGGCGGGAGTTGGGGAAGTCGTACAGCTCGGCGTTGCCGGGCGCGTGCCGGTTGTAGGCGATGCCGGCCAGGCTGTACGGGCTGGACGCCTCGGCGTCGGCCTCGGCCCGCTGCTCCGGTGTCAGGAGCATCGGCAGGGTGCTGAGGTAGCGCGGCTCCTCGGACTCGGGCAGGCCCAGCCACAGGTCCAGGTCGTACGGGGCGCGGATCCGCTCCTCGTACCACTCCTGCAGGGTGCGTCCGGTCGCCCGGAACACCACCTCGCCGACGAGCGCCCCGATCACGAAGCCGTGGTAGCCGAAGAACCGGCCCGGCTGCCAGAAGGGGCGCTGCCCGGCAAGCAGGGCCGCGATCACCCGGTCGTCGGCCCCTTCCTCCGGGGTGAAGCCGGCGTCAAGGCCGACCAACCCGGCCCGGTGGGCGAGGAGTTCGCGCAGGGTGAGCGCGCCTTTGCCCTCGGCCGCGAAGTCCGGCCAGTACGAGGCGACGGTGCGGTCCAGGTCGAGCACGCCGTCCTGGACCAGGAGCGCGGTCACCAGATACGCCGCGCCCTTGGTGGACGAGAAGACACCGAGCAGCGACTCCGCGCCGACCGAGTCCGACCACAGGTCCACCACGCGCTCACCGCCCCGGTACACCGCCAACTGGGCGCCCGGGTCGTGCTCCTCGCCCGCGAGGAAGGCGCTGAACGCCTCCCGTACGCCCTCGAAACCGGCCGCCACCGTACCGTGGACTGCCATACACCCTCCCGGGCTGCCGTGCCGATCTTGCGTCTGCGGTGCCGATCCTGCGTCCGCGGTGCCCATTCGACCCGTACCCCTGCCCTTGGGCAAGCCTCTTCCACAAGCAGCGGTAGCGAGGAGACGGATACGGCCACGGGGCACGGGCCACGCGCATTCGCGCTTTCACGCATCCGCGCTTTCGCGCACGGCCATGGACTGGCGCCGGGCCGGTCGGGGAGCATGGCGCGCATGGCGATCTGGAGCATCAGCGCGGAGCCCGTCACCGGTGCCGGGGTCGACGAGGTGATGCGGGAGTACTTCACCGAGATGGGGCGGCGGGTCCTCGGCCGGGCGGTCAGCGCGGCCGAGGTGCAGGCCGTCATGGCCCGCGATCCGCACCGCGATCTCGCCCCGCCCGACGGGGAGTTCCTGGTGGCGCGTGGCGGCGAGGGGGAGCTCCTCGGCTGCGTGGGGCTGCGGCTGCTCCCCGTCAGCCCTGGCACGGCCGAGCTCAAGCGGATGTACGTACGTCCCGCCGGGCGCGGAGCGGGCCTGGGCCGCGGACTCCTGGGCGCCGTCGAGGAGGCCGCCGTGAAGCTAGGCGCCACCCTGATGGTCTGCGAGACCAACACCCAGCTGACCGAGGCCCGGACGCTGTACCTGCGCAACGGCTACGAGGAGACGGCGCCCTACGTGGGCCACGGCCGCGCGGACCACTGGTTCGCCAAATCCCTTGCCTGACCGGCCCTGTCGCTCACCGATCCGTCGGATCACGGACACCCGCTCACTGATCCCGCCGCCGTACGGCCACCATCCCGACCCCCACGGCCGCCGCGGCCCACATCGCGTACACCGTCCATGCGCCGGCCGTCGTCCAGGGAAACTCCCCCGCCGTGTAACCGGGATCGGCAAGCCGAAGCCATGCCTTGTACGGCGTGGCATGGCCCACCAGCGCCGACCAGTAGCGGCCATCGGTGAGGAACATCGGGAGGATCAGCAGAACCACCAACGTCGCGATCATCGTGGTCGCCGTCTGCCGGATCAGCGCACCGAGCGCGAAGCCCGCGAGCGCGCAGACCGGGGCCAACAGCGCTGAGCCGAGCAGGACTTGCAGCGCCCCCGGATGCCCGATGCCGATGCCCGCGTCGCGCGCGCCGAGGATCGCCTGCGTACCGAAGAAGGAGGCGGTCGCGAGCAGCAGCCCGAAGACCGTCGAGACCGCCGCGAGCACCGCGGCCTTCGCGGCGAGGACCGCACCGCGGGCCGGGACGGCCGCGAAGGTCGTGCGGATGGTGCCGGTGCTGTACTCACCGACCACCGTGAGCGCCCCTGTCGCACCCAGCGCGAGCATCATCACCACGGCGGCGTTGGAACCGAAGGCGTGCTGGAGCGGGATACCGTCCGCGATGAACTGCGCGCGGTCGGCCGCGGCCTGCGTGGTCCAGTAGGTGTACGTGTCGTAGGCCACGCCCAGGTTGAACCCGAGGACGGCCAGCGCCGTCACCCCGTAGGCGATCGCAGTGGAGCGCAGCGAGCGGGTCTTGATCCACTCGGCGGCGGTCAGATCCCTGAAGCGGGGCCGGGATCCGGCGCTCGAGGTCACCGCGTTCAGGGAAGCGAGGGTGGTCATCGGGCCTCTCCTACCAGGTCTCGGGCGCTGGGCGTGCCCGTGAGGTCGCCTGCGGCGCCGTACTCGACGCTGTCCGCCGTCAGTTCCATGAACGCCCGCTCCAACGAGGCGTGCTCCGTGGCCAGGTGGTGCAGCAGGATGCGGTGGTCGAGCGCGATCCGGGCGATCTCGGGAGCCGTCGCTCCGGTGATCTCCAGCCTTTCCCCGTACGAGGTGACGTCGGCGTCCACCGCGGTCAGCAGGCCGATGAGCTCGGCGGCCTGCGGAGTGCGGACCGTGACATGGGCCCGGGTGCCTCGGGCCGCGAAGTCCGTCAGCGGCTCGGCGGCCAGGAGTGCGCCACGGCCGATCACGATCAGGTCGTCGGCCGCATTCTCCATCTCGGACATCAGGTGGCTGGAGACGAAGACGGTACGGCCCTCCTCGGCGAGGCGCCGGAACAGGCCGCGCACCCAGCGGACGCCCTCCGGGTCGAGCCCGTTGAGCGGTTCGTCGAAGAGCAGCACCGGCGGGTCGCCGAGCAGGGCGGACGCGATACCCAGGCGCTGCTTCATACCGAGCGAGTAGCCGCCGATCCGCCGCCGGGCGGCGTCCGTGAGACCCACCTCTGCCAGCACCTCGTCGACGCGGCTGCGCGGGATCCGGTTGGAACGGGCGAGCGCCTCGAGCTGCGCACGGCCGCTGCGGCCGCCGTGTACGTCGTGGGCGTCGAGCAGCGAGCCGATGTGCCGCAGGCCGCGCGGCCGGTCGGCGAAGGGCCTGCCGTCGACGGTCACCGTGCCGCTCGTCGGGGCGTGCAGCCCGAGGATCATGCGCAGGGTGGTCGACTTGCCGGCCCCGTTCGGACCGAGGAAGCCGGTCACGCGGCCGGGCCTGACGGTGAACGTCAGGTCGTGGACGGCGGTCTTGCCGCCGTATCGCTTGGTGAGTTCGTTGGCCTCGATCATGCGGACAACGGTGCCGGGTCGAAGGCCCGCTGGTCGTCCGACTGTCGTTGACAGTTGAGGGCCCGGATGTCACCCCAGGTTGTACATCCCCGGCCCGATGTCCGCCGACGATCACGCCGCTACGCTCACGGGATGCGCCCGACCTCTGCCCACACCGCACCGCTCCTGCGGCAGATCCGTCCGGAGACCTGGGCCGTGGTCCTCTGGTTCGCGACGTTGGGGTTCGGGCTGCTCACCTTCTTCCGGCTGCCCGGCGAAGCCGTCATCGACGGCGAGCCGCAGCCTGTCTTCTCGCCCGGTCCCCTCGGCTGGACGCTGCTCGCGGTCATGTCGTGCGCGGTCACCTCAGGTGCCCGCCTGCTGCGCGGCCGGCCGCTGTTCGGATACGCGCTGTTCCTGCTCGGACCGGCGGGAGCGGCCGGATTGCTCGGCATGAACGAATTCGATCTGGTGTCGTTCCTCGCACCGGCCTTCGCGTTGTACCTGGTCGCGCGTCACCACATCCGCCACATCAGCGTGATCACGGCGGCCTTCGCGCTGGCCGTGCTGTTCTTCCCCTTCGGCGTTCGTGTGGCGACGCGTGGCAACGTCGAGACGGCCCAGCTGCTCTCCGTGGCCCTTCTCGTACTCGTCGCCTGGGTCGTCGGCGACTCTCATCACCAGGCCCGCGCCCACGCCGCCGCCCTCCAGACGCAGGCCGCCGCACAGGCCGTGACCGCCGAACGCCTGCGCATCGCCCGCGAGATGCACGACACGGTGGCGCACAGCATCGGCATCATCGCGCTCCAGGCGGGCGCGGCCGCACGCGTGGTGCACACCCAGCCGGACCGGGCGAGTGAGGCGATGCGCACCGTGGAGGAGGCGGGCCGCGAGACCCTGGCGGGTCTGCGCCGGATGCTGGGCGCCCTGCGCGAGCCCGGGCTTTCCCCCTTGCAGGGCCTGTCGGACCTCGACCAGCTGGCCGAGTCGACCTCGGCGGCGGGTGTGCGCACTGCCGTGACCTGGCAAGGTGCCCGCCGCCCGCTGCCGCCGGACATCGATCTGGCCGCGTACCGCCTCGTCCAGGAGGCGGTCACCAATGTCGTACGGCATGCGAAGACGGAGGCTTGTGAGGTGCGTGTGGAGTACGGGAAGAGCGAACTCGCCCTGGAGATCACCGATCGCGGCCGGGGCCCCGGCGGCTCCGGCGGAGGGTTCGGGCTCGTGGGGATGCGCGAGCGGGTGGCGCTCCTGAACGGGGAGTTCAGCGCGGGCGCCCGCACGGGCGGCGGTTTCCGGGTCGCGGCCCGGCTGCCCCTGCCCGGGGCCGCCGCGTGATCCGGGTCGCGCTGGTCGACGACCAGCCGCTGGTGCGCGCCGCGCTGCAGATGGTGATCACGGACGCGGCGGATCTGGAGCTGGTCGGCGAGGCCGGCAACGGCGCGGAGGCGGTGCGGCTCGCCGTGGACACCGCTCCCGACGTGATCGTGATGGACATCCGTATGCCGGTGATGGACGGCATCGAAGCCACCCGGCAGATCGTGGCGGGCCCGTCCGCGGCGCAGATCATCGTCCTGACGACCTTCGACGACGACGCGTACGTGTACGGGGCGCTGCGGGCCGGGGCGGCCGGCTTCCTGGTGAAGGACATGGCCCTGGAGCAGATCCTCGACGCGGTACGGGTGGTGGCCGCCGGCGACGGTCTACTCGCCCCGGCGGTCACCCGCCGGCTGATCAGGGACTTCGCCTCGGCCAGGACGGAACGGGCCGCCCCGGTACGCGAGTTGACCGCCATCACCGCCCGCGAACGCGAGGTCCTCACCCTGATCGGGTCGGGCCTGACCAACACGGAGATCGCCGAGGAACTGACCCTCTCCCCCGCCACGGCGAAGACCTATGTGACCCGCCTGCTGTCCAAACTGGACGCCCGCGACCGCGTACAGCTGGTGATCCTCGCGTACGAGGCGGGGCTGGTGGGTTCACCGAGCTGAGACACCCCGCATCCCACCC
>NZ_JAAKZW010000164.1 GCF_011044995.1 Streptomyces mesophilus
GTGGTGGGGGGGACGGTGCTGTATGAGCGGTCGGGGCCGGGGTGAGCCCGCGCGGGGCCGGGTGCTCAACCGCCGGTCGCGGGGGACTTCCTGGCGGACTCGGGGACCGGCTGGTCGCCGCGGAGTGCCTTCCACAGGGCGCCCGCCTGGGGCTCCGCGGCGACCACCCGGTTCGGGTCCGTCTTGTCGTAGGCGACCGGCAGCATCACCGTCTCCATCGTGGACGGATCGATCGCCTGGAGACTCCGGCCGAAGTCCGCGAGCGCGGTGAGGGACGCGAGCTCGGCATCCGTCGTGAGCGATTCCGTGAGGCGGTCCGCGATGCGATACGTCTTGGTGGGGCTGCCGAGAAGGTCTTGCCGCTTGATCTCGCCGAGCAGCGCGACCATGAACTGCTGCTGCAGCCCTATCCGCCCGAGGTCGCTGCCGTCGCCGACGCCGTGCCGGGTGCGCACGAAGGCCAGGGACTGCGTCCCGTCCAGCTTGTGGGTGCCCTTCGTCAGCGAGAGGCCGCTGGACTTGTCCTCGATCGGTTCGTCGACGGTGACGGTCACCCCGCCTATCGCGTCGACAAGCCCCTTGAAACCCGCGAAGTCGATCTCCATGAAGTGGTCCATCCGTACGCCGGACATCGCTTCGACGGTCTTGACCACGCAGGCCGGACCTGCCGTGGAGTACACGGAGTTGAACATCACGCGCTTCGCGGGCGGCAGCGTGGAGCCGTCGTCCTTGGCGCACTCGGGGCGGGTCACCAGCGTGTCGCGCGGGATGCTCACGGCGGTGGCCCGTGTGCGGCCCTCGGGGATGTGCACCACGAGCGCGGTGTCCGCGCGGGCGCCCGCCGCCTGGCCCGTACCCAGGGAGGCATTGGCTCCCGCGCGGGAGTCGGAGCCGAGGATCAGCAGATTTTGGCCGGAGGCCGGCTGCCTCTCGGGACGGTCCTTGCCCAGGGCCTTGTCGAGATCCACCGCGGAGATATTGGAGTTGAGGTCCGAGTAGAGCCACCACGCGGTGCCGCCGAGCGCCAGGACCAGGGCGAGCAGGGTCAACAGGGCGATGCGGCCCTTGCGGCGGCGCGCGGGGCGGCTGCTGCGGGCGCGGCGGCCCTGCGGAGCGGCGTGCGACATGGAGCGGGTCCCTCTTCCTCACGGCCCCGCGCCGCGGACGTGTCGCGTACGCGCAGGGGAGTGGGGCCCGGGTGGGGGGAGGGCCGGCCCACGGTGTCGATGGTGTACGCACCAAGGTAATCGAACCGGAGTTCCGTCGCCGCCGCGGGTGGCTGACGAAACGTCTAGTACACGGCCCGCGGCCCCAAGCACACCGCCCCCGACTCGCCCACCCTGCCCCGCAGTTCCCGGTCGGCCGTGACGACCACGCACGGGCCCGCGGCCGCTGCCGCCAGCTCCACGATCCGGTCGTCCCCGCTGCCCGGCGCCTCGTCCACGCGTACCCCCGGCACGCTCTCGACGCCGCGCGCCCGGCCCTCGACGACCAGGACGATGTCGAGCGGGCCTGGGTGGGCGGGCGGCAGGCCCTCGGTCGCGTACGGGACGAGCTTGTCCCGAAGGCGTACGGCGGCCGCGCGCCGGTCGCGCCACCAGCCGTCGGGGACGGAGCCGATGACGTTGGCGGCATCGATGATCAGGAGCGTGGACATGAACCCATTGTCCGGTGGGCGCAGTCGTCCTACCCGCGGGCCCACACCTGGAATTCGCCGGGCCCGCTGTTGTCCTCGTTCGCCACGGTGCGCTCCAGGGATACGTCGGGGGACGCACGAACGCACACGGGCCGTACGGGATCAACTCCCGTACGGCCCGTGCGTATCGCCCAAGGTGCCTACGCAGGCACGCTCGCCACGCCCGGAGCCAGGAACGGCTTCCCGTTCACCCGCTCCGACACACCCTCACGGTCGAGGTAAGGCGTCACGCCACCGAGGTGGAACGGCCAGCCCGCGCCCGTGATCAGGCACAGGTCGATGTCCTGGGCCTCGGCCACGACGCCCTCGTCGAGCATGAGCCCGATCTCCTGCGCCACCGCGTCGAGTACCCGGGCCCGCACCTGCTCCTCGGTCAGGACGACATCGCCCTGCTTCAGGAGCGCCGCGACCTCGGGGTCGAGCTCCGGCTTGCCGGAGTCGTACACGTAGAAGCCGCGCTTGCCGGCCTTCACGACGGCCGCCAGGTTCGGGGAGACCTTGAAGCGGTCCGGGAAGGACCGGTTGAGCGTCTCCGAGACGTGCAGACCGATGGCCGGCCCGACCAGTTCGAGCAGCACCAGCGGCGACATCGGCAGACCCAGCGGCTCGACCGCCTTCTCCGCGACGGCGACCGGGGTGCCCTCGTCGATCACGTTCTGGATCTCGCCCATGAAGCGCGTGAGGATGCGGTTCACGACGAACGCCGGGGCGTCCTTCACGAGCACCGCGGTCTTCTTCAGCTTCTTGGCGACGCCGAACGCCGTGGCAAGCGAGGCGTCGTCGGTCTTCTCGCCGCGCACGATCTCGAGCAGCGGAAGGACGGCGACCGGGTTGAAGAAGTGGAAGCCCACGACCCGCTCGGGGTGCTTGAGCTTCGACGCCATCTCGCTCACCGACAGCGAGGAGGTGTTCGTCGCAAGGATCGCGTGCGCCGGGGCGACCGCCTCGACCTCCGCGAACACCTGCTGCTTGACGCCCATCTCCTCGAAGACGGCCTCGATGACGAAGTCGGCGTCCGAGAAACCGGCGGCCTTGTCGAGCGAACCGGTCACCAGGGCCTTGAGGCGGTTCGCCTTGTCCTGGTTGATACGGGACTTCAGAAGTAGCTTGTCGATCTCGGCGTGGACGTAGCCCACGCCCTTGTCGATGCGCTCCTGGTCGATGTCGGTCAGGACGACCGGCACCTCGAGGCGGCGCAGGAAGAGCAGCGCCAACTGCGAGGCCATCAGACCCGCACCCACGACGCCGACCTTGGTGACCGGGCGGGCCAGGTCCTTGGACGGGGCGCCCGCCGGGCGCTTGGCGCGCTTCTGGACCAGGTTGAACGCGTAGATGCCGGAGCGCAGTTCGCCGCCCATGATCAGGTCGGCGAGCGCCTTGTCCTCGGCGTCGAAACCGGCCTGGAGGTCACCGGACTTGGCGGCCTCGATGATCTCCAGGGCGCGGTACGCGGCCGGGGCGGCGCCGTGCACCTTGCTGTCCGCGATGAAGCGGCCCTTGGCGACGGCCTGGTCCCAGGCCTCGCCGCGGTCGATCTCGGCGCGCTCGATCTTGATCTCGCCCTTGAGGACGGACGCGGTCCAGAGCAGCGACTGCTCGAGGAAGTCCGCGCCCTCGAAGATCGCGTCGGCGATCCCGAGCTCGTAGACCTGCTTGCCCTTGAGCTGCTTGTTCTGGTTGAGCGAGTTCTCGATGATGACCGAGACGGCACGCTCGGGGCCGATCAGGTTGGGAAGCAGCGCACAGCCGCCCCAGCCCGGGACCAGACCGAGGAAGACCTCGGGCAGCGAGAACGCGGGGATGGCCTGCGAGACGGTGCGGTACGTGCAGTGCAGACCGACCTCGACACCGCCGCCCATCGCGGCGCCGTTGTAGTACGCGAAGGTCGGCACGGCCAGCGCGGACAGACGCTTGAAGACGTCGTGACCGCCCTTGCCGATGGCCAGCGCGTCCTCGTGCGTCTTCAGGAGCTCGACGCCCTTGAGGTCGGCGCCGACGGCGAAGATGAACGGCTTGCCGGTGATACCGGCGCCGACGATCTCACCCGCGGCCGCCTCCTTCTCGACCTGGCTGATCGCCACGTCGAGGTTGGCGAGCGACTGCGGACCGAAGGTGGTCGGCTTGGTGTGGTCCAGGCCGTTGTCCAGCGTGATCAGCGCGAAACGGCCGGCGCCGAACGGCAGTTCCAGGTGACGTACGTGCGCCTGCGTGACGACCTCGTCCGGGAAGAGCGCGGAAGCACCCTTCAAAAGCTCAGCGGTGGTGCTCACTTGCCCTCCCAGTGGGGGTTTTCCCAGATGACGGTCGCGCCCATGCCGAAGCCGACGCACATGGTGGTGAGGCCGTACCGCACCTGCGGCTGGTCCTCGAACTGCCGGGCCAGCTGCGTCATCAGACGCACACCGGAGGAGGCGAGCGGGTGACCGAAGGCGATCGCGCCGCCGTACTGGTTCACGCGCGCGTCGTCGTCGGCGATGCCGTAGTGCTCCAGGAACGCGAGCACCTGCACAGCGAAGGCCTCGTTGATCTCGAACAGGCCGATGTCCTCGATGGACAGACCTGCCTGGGCGAGGGCCTTCTCGGTGGCCGGGATCGGGCCGTAGCCCATGACCTCCGGCTCGACACCCGCGAAGGAGTACGAGACCAGGCGCATCTTGACCGGGAGGTCGTGCTCCCGGGCGAAGTCCTCGGACGCGATCAGCGAGGCGGTCGCACCGTCGTTCAGACCGGCCGCGTTACCGGCGGTGACCCGGCCGTGCGTACGGAACGGGGTCTTCAGACCGGAAAGGTTCTCCAGCGTCGTGCCCGGGCGCATCGGCTCGTCCGCCGTGACGAGACCCCAACCGGTCTCGCCCACGTCGGGGTTGGTGTTGCGCACCGAGACCGGCACCAGGTCCTGCTGGATCTTGCCGTCGGCGTACGCCTTCGCGGCCTTCTCCTGCGAACGCACCGCGTACTCGTCGGCGCGCTGCTTGGTGATCGTCGGGTAGCGGTCGTGCAGGTTCTCCGCCGTCATGCCCATGAACAGGGCCGACTCGTCGACCAGCTTCTCGCTCACGAACCGCGGGTTGGGGTCGACGCCCTCACCCATGGGGTGGCGGCCCATGTGCTCGACACCACCGGCGATGGCGGCGTCGTACGCACCGAAGGCGACGCTGCCGGCGACCGAGGTCACGGCGGTCAGCGCGCCGGCGCACATGCGGTCGATCGAGTAGCCCGGCACGGACTGCGGCAGACCCGCGAGGATGCCCGCGGTGCGGCCGATGGTCAGGCCCTGGTCGCCGATCTGCGTGGTGGCGGCGATGGCCACCTCGTCGACCTTCGCGGGGTCCAGGTTCGGGTTGCGGCGCAGCAGCTCCCGGATGGCCTTCACGACGAGGTCGTCGGCGCGGGTCTCGTGGTAGATGCCCTTCGGGCCCGCCTTGCCGAACGGGGTGCGGACGCCGTCGACGAAGACGACTTCCTTGACGGTACGAGGCACGATGGCTCTCCTCCAGGGGGTGCGGGATCGCTGCGTACGCACACGCCTGAGCGCGCGCTCACCTCTTCATGCTACTTGCCGGTAACCATTGGCGACAGTGCCCCCGTCCGGAGCGGCGAAGGTCACACTCCCGCGGGGGCCCCGTCGAGCACCCGCAGCACCGCATCCCGTACGACCGGCCGGGGCGCGGTGGGGTCGTCGAGGTCGCAGGCGACGGCGAGCCCGTCCCTGATCAGCATCAGCAGATCCGCCGTACGTACGGGATCCGGGTCGCCGGCATCGGTGAGCAGATCGCGCATGAGCGTGCGGAACCAGCTCCGGTACTCCTCGATCGCCTGCCGCACCGGATGGGCCGGATCGGGGTACTCCGCCGCCGCGTTGATGAACGGGCAGCCGCGGAAGTCCGCCAGCGCGCCGATCTGTCCCATGCGGTCGAACACGGCGAGCAGCTTCTCGCGCGGCCCGTCCGCGGTCAGCTCGTCGATCGCGGCTTGCTGCTGCCGCGTCTGCTCCTCGATGTACGCCTTGACGAGGGCGTCCTTGGCGGGGAAGTGGTGGTAGAAGGTCGCCTTCGCCACCCCGGCCTCGGCGATGATCCGGTCGATGCCGACCGAGTGCACCCCTTCCGCGTAGAAGAGGCGGGTCGCCGTGTCCAGGACTCGGCTGCGTGCGGGGCTCTTCGGGCTGTTCGCGGGCATGACTTGACCGTACCAGACAGGTCTGTCTAGGCTGCCGTCATGAGAGCAGACAGACCTGTCTGTTCGGAATGATGTGACGCGTCCAGGAGGACCTCATGAGCGCTCTGTACACCGCGGTGGCGACGGCATCCGGCCGAGAGGGCCGCGCGGTCACCTCGGACGGCAAGCTCGACGTCAAGCTGGCCCACCCCGTGGAGTTGGGCGGCGACGGTGCCGGCACCAACCCCGAGCAGCTCTTCGCGACGGGCTATGCGGCCTGTTTCGCCAGCGCGATGCAGCTCGTCGCCCGTCAGCAGAAGATCGACGTCTCGGACGTCTCGGTGACGGCCGAGGTGGGCCTGCTCAAGAACGACACGGGCGGCTTCGGCCTGGAGGTCACCCTCCGCGTCGAGATGCCGGACTCGATCCCGGCGGACGCGGGCCGCACGCTGCTCGACGCCACCCACCAGGTCTGCCCGTACTCGAACGCGACCCGCGGCAACATCCCGGTGAACCTGGTCGTGGAGTAGACGTCCCACTCAGCTGTGGGCAGTCGTGCCGCAGGGCGATGGGGGTACCCCCTGCTCGAACGAAGTTGAGAGCTTGGGGGAGGGTGGGCACAGCGGCACCCGTCAGGCGGCACAAAAGAGCCGTGCCCCCAGAGCCGACAAGCTGTGGGGGCACGGCGGGATCCGCGTAAGGGTCAGGCCGTAGCCGAAAGCGCCGCCACCAACACCGGAGTCACCTGCTCCACCTGCCACGCCCGCGCCCCATACGAGCTCAGCACCGCTGCCACCGACTGAGCGTCGGGCGTCGCCGGCGGCTCCCAGCACAGCCGCCGCACCGTGTCCGGGGTGATCAGGTTCTCCTGCGGCATGTTGAGCTGCTCGGCCAGCGCCATCACCGCCGCCCGCGCCGCCGTGAGACGAGCCGCGGCCACCGGATCCCGGTCGGCCCACGACCGCGGCGGCGGAGGCCCGGCATGCGCCTGCCCCGGCTGCGGAAGCTCGGTGTCGGGCAGCGCCTTGGCCCGGTCGACCGCCCCCTGCCACTGCTCCAGCTGACGCCGCCCCATCCGGTGCCCGAAGCCCGTCAGCGAACTGAGCGCGTGCACATTGGGCGGCAGCGCGAGCGCGGCCTCCACGATGGCGGTGTCACTGAGCACCTTGCCGGGCGACACATCGCGCCGCTGGGCGATCCGGTCCCGCGCGTTCCACAGCTCGCGCACCACCGCCAGCTGCCGGCGCTTGCGCACCTTGTGCATGCCGGACGTCCGGCGCCACGGGTCCTTGCGGGGCTCCGGCGGCGGAGCCGAGGCGATCGCGTCGAACTCCTGATGCGCCCAGTCGAGCTTGCCCTGCCGGTCGAGCTCCTTCTCCAGGGCGTCGCGCAGATCCACGAGCAGCTCGACATCGAGCGCGGCATAGCGCAACCACGGCTCGGGCAGCGGCCGTGTCGACCAGTCGACGGCGGAGTGCCCCTTCTCCAGTACGTAGCCGAGCACCGATTCGACCATCGCGCCGAGCCCGACGCGCGGGAAGCCCGCGAGGCGTCCGGCCAGCTCGGTGTCGAAGATGCGCTCGGGGATCATGCCTATCTCGCGCAGGCACGGCAGATCCTGGGTGGCGGCGTGCAGGACCCACTCGGCATCCGCGATCGCCTCGCCGAGCCCCGACAGATCGGGGCAGGCCACGGGGTCGATCAGGGCGGATCCCGCGCCCGCACGGCGCAGCTGTACGAGGTAGGCACGCTGTCCGTAGCGGTAGCCGGAGGCGCGCTCCGCGTCCACCGCCACGGGTCCGGTACCGGCGGCGAAAGCGGAGACCACCTCGGCGAGCGAGGCGGCGTCGGCGATCACCGGCGGAATGCCGTCACGTGGTTCGAGCAGGGGGGTCGGCGACGCTTCATCAAGAGCGACGTCGTCCGGAGGGCCGCCTCCGGTGGTTCGCAGTGAGCTGTCTGCTGCGGTCTCTTGGGCGTCGGTCACTTGTTAAGGGTATCTGTGTATGAACAGCGCCCGTCGACGGAACGTTCCGTCGACGGGCGCGTGAACCATGTGGAACAGGGATCAGTGGATGATTCCGGTACGCAGAGCGACCGCGACCATCCCGGCGCGGTCACCCGTGCCGAGCTTGCGTGCGATGCGTGCGAGGTGGCTCTTCACGGTCAGCGCGGACAGGCCCATCGAGACGCCGATCGCCTTGTTGGACTGGCCCTCCGCCACCAGCCGCAGGACTTCGACCTCACGTCCGGACAGTTCGCGGTAGCCGCCCGGGTGGCTCGGGGCGCCCGGCGGGCGCCGGTGCATCCGGGAGGCGGCGGCACCGATCTGGGCGGCGCCGTGGCGCGTGGGCAGACCGATGTTGGTGCGGGTGCCGGTGACGACATAGCCCTTCACACCGCCGGCGAGGGCGTTGCGAACGGCGCCGATGTCATCGGCCGCCGACAGGGCCAGGCCGTTCGGCCAGCCCGCGGCGCGGGTTTCGGAGAGAAGGGTCAGGCCCGAACCGTCGGGCAGGTGGACATCGGCGACGCAGATGTCGCGCGGGTTGCCGATGCGGGGACGGGCCTCGGCGATCGAGGACGCCTCGATGACGTCGCGTACTCCGAGCGCCCAGAGGTGGCGGGTGACGGTGGATCGGACGCGCGGGTCCGCCACGACGACCATGGCGGTCGGCTTGTTCGGGCGGTAGGCGACCAGGCTTGCGGGCTGCTCGAGGAGAACGGACACCAGGCCTCCTGGGTGCGGGGCGGGGGGAGCCGGCTGCGGGGAAGAAGCCGGGCGAACCGTGCTTTCAGGGTCACGATGGTCTTCGGCACGGTTGCGGTTCGGCTTTAGCGAATGATCACGAATTAGTGAAACGGGCTGGTTTGGTCCGCGGAAATCGGGGACCAAACCAGCCCGTGAAAACAGAACGGTGCAGGTGCGAGGGGGCGTATCAGGGCGTCTGCGGGCCCCGGCGCTGCGGCAGTGACACCACGGAGGCGTCCGGGGTGCTCGTCGGGGGCAGGCCCGCGATCTGGCACAGCAGGTCGCACCAGGCGATCAGATGGGAGGCCGTGTCGGGGACGCCGCCCATGCCTTCGCGCGGGGTCCAGGAGGCCCGGATCTCGATCTGGGAGGCCGGGGCGCGTTCGGCGAGGCCGCCGAAATAGTGGGAGCCGGCCCGGGTGACGGTCCCGCTGGGTTCGCCGTAGGAGAGGCCTCTGGCCTGCAGGGCGCCCGTCAGCCAGGACCAGCAGACCTCCGGCAGGAGGGGGTCAGCGGCCATTTCGGGTTCCAGTTCCGCACGCACGAGCGTCACCAGGCGGAAGGTGCCCTGCCAGGCGTCGTGGCCCGACGGGTCGTGGAGGAGGACGAGACGGCCGTCCGCCAGGTCGTTGCCGTCGTCGACGACGGCGGCCTCCAGCGCGTACGCGTACGGGGCCAGCTTCTTCGGCGCACGTACCTGCTCGACCTCGATCTCCGGCCGCAGCCGCGCTCCACGCAGTGCGTCCGTGGCCGCGCGGAACGGGAGCGGCAGGGCATGCGCCGCGTTCCCCTCCGTACTGTCCATCCCTTCAGCACCCTCCGACACTCGTCCCTGAGCCGCAGCCATGCGGGGAAGGTTAAGGGGAACGGGGCCCGCGTGCGGTCAGGGACACTCGGGCCGGGCCGGGCACTTCACGGCACATGGGAGACTTTCCGGTGTGAGTGCCATGGACAGCCCCAAGGGCCAGCAGAGCAAGACGTACGATTCCGCCTTCATGAAGGCGTGCCGTCGTGAGGCCGTACCGCATACGCCCGTGTGGTTCATGCGGCAGGCCGGGCGCTCACTCCCCGAGTACCGCAAGGTGCGCGAGGGCACGGCGATGCTCGAATCGTGCATGATGCCGGAGCTCGTCACCGAGATCACGCTGCAGCCCGTGCGGCGGCACAACGTGGACGCGGCGATCTACTTCAGCGACATCGTCGTCCCGCTCAAGGCGATCGGTATCGATCTCGACATCAAGCCCGGTGTGGGCCCGGTCGTCGAGCAGCCGATCCGTACGCGCGCGGATCTGGCGCGGCTGCGGGACCTGACGCCCGAGGACGTCACGTACGTGACCGAGGCGATCGGGATGCTGACCGCCGAGCTCGGCGAGACGCCGCTCATCGGTTTCGCGGGTGCGCCGTTCACCCTCGCGAGCTACCTCGTCGAGGGCGGCCCGTCCCGCAACCACGAGAACACCAAGGCCCTGATGTACGGGGACCCGCAGCTGTGGGCCGATCTGCTCGACCGGCTCGCCGAGATCACGAGCGCCTTCCTCAAGGTGCAGATCGAGGCCGGCGCGAGCGCCGTGCAGCTCTTCGACTCGTGGGTCGGCGCGCTGTCGCCGGCCGACTACCGCGCCCAGGTGATGCCGGCTTCCACCAAGGTCTTCGACGCGGTCGCCTCGTACGGTGTGCCGCGCATTCACTTCGGTGTCGGTACGGGCGAGCTGCTCGGGCTGCTCGGTGAGGCCGGCGCGGACGTCGTCGGTGTCGACTGGCGGGTGCCGCTGGACGAGGCCGCGCGACGCGTCGGTCCGGGCAAGGCGCTCCAGGGCAACCTCGACCCGGCGGTCCTCTTCTCCACGACCGAGGCCGTCGAGACCCGTACCCGTCAGGTGCTCGACGCCGCGGCCGGGCTCGAAGGCCATATCTTCAACCTGGGCCACGGTGTGCTGCCGACGACCGATCCGGACGCGCTGACGCGTCTCGTCGAGTACGTGCACACACAGACCGCCCGCTAGACACCTCTCAAGTCCCAGGAACCTCAAGGGACTCGCCGTACGTCGTACCGGGCATGATCGTGATACCCGATGCCCGGACGGCCGCGCTGTACGAGCAGTGGCGGCACGTGCATGCCGCCACCGAGCGGGGCGTGGCCGAGCCGCTTGTGCTCGACTGTGTACGCCGTCTCGCCGCCGAACCCGGGGGTGGGACGGCGCACGTGTGGGTCGCCGGGCTCGCGGAGATGACCGGCTATCTCGCGTGGCGCCCCGAGCCGGCGACCGCACGCGCCGCCGTCGAGGCCCTGGTCGCCGCGGCGGACGCCTCGGCCGGCCGGGAGTGCGGGCACGCGACGCATCCGTACGAGGCGGAGCTGGCCGAGCTCGGTGAGAACGACGGGCCGAGCGGCTGGTATCTGATCGGCGAGAGCCCCGAAGTCCCCCGTGGGGAAGCCGACTTGTGTCCGCGCAATGTCGCGGGCGTGGCGCGGGTGGCCGCTGATGTGATCGCGCCGTTCTCGGTGCCCGGGATTCCCGTGGCCGTGTCCGAGGACCACGAGCAGGACGTGAAGGATCTGCTCGACTTCCTGAACGACTACCCGTACGGCGATCCCGCTTTCACGATCGAGTGCAATGCCGGTGTGCCGCACGCGGGCAGCACCAGGGGAGTGCTCGCCGGATACGTCATCACCCAGCATGTGTCCGCCCCGTACGTCTACTACCGCATCGGGGTCCGGCCGGTCTTCGACGCGATGATCGAGGGCCTGGAGAAGGCCCTGGAGATGCTCGCGTACATCGGCGGTGTCTGTCCGCACGCCGAGGGCGAGCATCCGGACCTTGAGGAGCTCTACTACGAGACCGAGGCCGAGATCGCCTGCCATGTGCGGACTCCGGGCGGCCGGGCGCATCTCGTGGAGAACGCGCTCGACGAGGGCGAAGGCGAGATGTGGGTGTGTCCGGGCTTCCTGCGGGAGCTGGCCGAGGATGCGCTGGGGCAACTGCGGCCGCGGTACGCCGAGTTGTTCGGTGAGCGTGACACCGGCGCTCTGGATGCCGAGTTCGTACGGCCCGACGGCCGGCTCGCCATCGACGCGCTGACCCGCGTCATCCTCGCGGAGGACGACCTCGCGGATCCCGGTACGTCCGGCGACGCGGGCCTGTGGGCCGCCCGCCGGCACGCGACCGCCATCGACCCGCACGAACGGCTCGTCCTGCTGCACATCGCCCTGTGGTGCGCCTCGGTCTTCGACCTGCCCTACGGCGTCGGGCGGGAAGTCCGCGCCCTGCTGCGTGCCGTGGACCAGGAGCCCCTCGACCACGACTGCCCGCACGGCGACGGCCACCCGGACTCCGGCCTGCGGGACAACTGGCACCGCCGCGAGACGATGAAGACCCACCTTGATCACCTGTACGCGCCCGGGGAGTTCGCGGCCCCGGACGAGGCGCACCCGGCCGATGCGTGGGCCTGCCCGAAGCTGCTCGTCGCCTGGGCGCAGGGAGCCATCGAGGAGATGGACGAGCGGTACGAGGAGATGGACGAGGAGGACGGCGATGACGGATCGACCCTCCGGTGAACCGGGGGCCGAGGGCGCTGCACCGGGGTCCGTGGACGAACTGATCGAGGCCTGGGACGAGATGAGGGAGTTCGTCGACCAGGTCCCTCCGGAACACGACCGGCTCGTCCTGCAGTGCGCGCGAGAACTGGCCGCGGACCCGGGCGGAGCGCTCGCGTACCGGTGGACGGCGGGGTTGGTTCTCGCGCTCCCGTTCCTGGCGGCGGGTGGCCCGGGCGAAGGAGTGCGCGAGGAGGCGTTCGGTGCGGCTCAGGCAGTCGACCGGGCGCTGCGGGACGAGCCCTGCGCGCACCAGGAGCATCCGTACCAGGGCAACTTGGCGGCGGACCAGTGGAGCTTCGCGGAGATCCTGCGGGACCTCGGCGGCGGTGAACCGGTGGCGTGGGTGGTGCCCCTGCCGCGGGAGCAATGGCTCTGCCCGCGCAACACCGCGGGTTGCGCCCGTGTGGTGATGGAGTCGCTCAGGCCGGGATCCGCCGAGGACGTACCGCCGTTCCTGCCGTTCGAGGACCGGTACGAACTCGACGGGCTCACGGCGATCATGGAGGGTTACCCACTCGGCAGGACCTACGACATCGCCTGGGATCTGACCTCGGCGGCCGCCCCCTTGCGGGAGGCGGACCGCGACGATCTGGCCGGACGGGTCTTCGTGGCGACCGCCGTCGCCTGGTACGTCGAGGTCGAGGCGGACGGCACCGTGGACATCCAGGAGCTCCTCGACACGCTCACGGAGGGATTCGAGCGCGCCCGCGGCCTGCTCGATGCCGGTCCCTGCGCCCATGACGTGCATCCCGAACTGCCGCAGGACACCACCGAGACCCTGTCGGTGGGCATGCACCTGGCCAGTGCGCGGGGGCGTGCCACGTACGCGAGGTGGCCCGAGGAGTGGGCGATTCCGCTGGACACCGCCCTGTGCCCGGCCTTCGTCGCAGCCACGGCCGAGGACTCCCTGCGACGGCTGAGGAACACCCCATGACGTACGACGAGTTGGTGCGCGCCTGGAGCGAGACCGGGCAGGACCTGCTGCCCCTGGATGAGCAGGACCGGCTCGCCCTCGAATGTGCCCGCGAGATGGCGGCGGCTGGGGGCGAGCGGGCGTATCAGTGGGCGTTCGGGCAGGTGCTGATGCTGCCGCGTACCGAACTGGCCGGTGGGGAGGTGCCGGAGGTGGTGGCCGACGCGGCGCGGGCCGTGCGCCGGGCGTCCTCGGCGCCGGACTGCGCGCACGAGGAGCATCCGTTCGAGGAGTCGTGGGTGGACCTCGTCGACTGGCTCCCCGACGTGCTGCTGATGCTCGCCGACGACAGCGTCGAGTGGCTGGACAACTACGACAAGGGTGTGTGGCTCTGCCCCCGTACCGTCGACGGGTTCGCCGCCATGATCCTTCAGGCGCTCCGGCCCGGATCGGCCCCGGACGCCCCGCCGTTGCTGCCGTTCGCCGACCGGCGCGCCCTCGACTCGCTCACGGCGATCCTGGAGGGATACCCGGAGTTGGGTACGGACATCGGCGCGGAAGTCGCCGAAGTGGGACGGCGCTTGAGGTGGGCCGATGGGCCGGACCGGGCCGGTGTGGTGATCACCGCGGCCGCGCTGACCTGGTGGGACGGGACCGCCCGGAGCTCCGAGGAGGCGTACGGCTCCCTCGTGCAGGGATTCGAGGCGGTGCTCGACGGGCTGGGGGATCCCGGGTGCGGCCATGCCGAACACCCCGCTCTGCCCCGCTGGGCCAACCTCGCCGTCTGCCTGGGCATCCACCTGAGCAGCCCCGGCGGACGCGGGGTCTACGAGCGGCAGGGAGCGTGTCTGAAGAACCCGCCGCCTCTTGAGCCGCTGCTGTGCCCGGCGTTCACCGCTTCGGTCGCCCAGGACTCCCTGGTCCGGCTCCGGCAGATGCGCGCGGAGCCGGACCCCGAAGGTGCCGCCTAGGGCCTGATCCACAAGACAGGCCCTAACCTGCCTTGCGTACCGCCGTCACCGTCTTGCGGGCCGCCACCAGGACCGGGTCCCAGACCGGGGAGAACGGCGGGGCGTAGCCGAGGTCGAGGGAGACCATCTGGTCGACCGTCATCCCCGCCGTGAGCGCGACCGCCGCGATGTCGACACGCTTGGCGGCGCCTTCGCGGCCGACGATCTGGACGCCGAGGAGGCGGCCCGTGCGGCGTTCGGCGATCATTTTCACGGTCATCAGGGCCGCGCCCGGGTAGTAGCCCGCGCGGCTCGTCGACTCGATGGTCGTCGTCACGTACTGCAGACCGGCCGCCTTCGCGTCCTTCTCGCGCAGTCCCGTACGCGCGATCTCCAGCTCGCACACCTTGCTGACCGCCGTGCCGACCACACCGGGGAAGGTGGCGTAACCGCCGCCCACGTTCGAGCCGATGACCTGGCCGTGCTTGTTGGCGTGGGTGCCGAGCGCGATATGGCGTTCGCTGCCCGAGACCAGGTCGAGCACCTCGACGCAGTCGCCGCCCGCCCAGATGGTGTCGTGGCCGCGTACGCGCATCGCCCGGTCCGTGAGCAGACCGCCGTGCGTGCCCACGGGCAGGCCCGCCTCGCGGGCGAGTCCGGTCTCCGGGCGTACTCCGATGCCCAGGATCACGACATCGGCCGGGTACTCGCCGTCCTCCGTGGCGACCGCGCGGACCCGCCCGTCCTCTCCGGTGAGGATCTTGGTGACCTCCGCCTCGTTCACCATCCGGATGCCCATCCCCGCCATCGCCTCGCCGACGAGGCGGCCCATGTCCGCGTCGAGGGTGGACATCGGCTGGGCGCCGCGGTTGACGACGGTGACCTCGTAGCCGCGGTTCATCATCGCCTCGGCCATCTCGACCCCGATATAGCCCGCGCCGACCACGACCGCCCGCCGGCCCTCGGTCCGCCGCAGGGTGTCGAGCAGGGACTGGCCGTCGTCGAGGGTCTGCACGCCGTGCACCCCGGGGGCGTCGATGCCCGCGAGCGGCGGGCGGACCGGGCGGGCGCCGGTGGCGATCACGAGTTTGTCGTACGAGGTCCAGTACTCCGCGTCGGAGCCGTCGGAGCCGTCGGAGCCATTGGAGTCCAAGTCCCTTGCCAGGACCCGCTGTTCGTCGACGTCGATCCGTACGACCTCGGTGCGCATCCGCAGATCGATGTCGCGCTCGCGGTGCTCCTCGGGGCTGCGCGCGATCAGCTCGTCGCGCTCGTCGACGTCACCGCCGACCCAGTACGGGATGCCGCAGGCCGAGTAGGACGTGAAGTGGCCGCGCTCGAAGGCCACGATCTCCAGCTCGTCCGGGCCCTTCAGCCTGCGTGCCTGTGACGCCGCGGACATCCCCGCGGCGTCGCCACCGATGATCACCAGTCGTTCGCTCATGCGTTCACGCTACGTCGCGGCTCGGACAACTAGCTCGGGAGCTTCACGGTTTGGCCCACCGCCAGCTTGTCCGGGTCCTTGATGTCCGGGTTCAGGTGGCGCAGTTCGTCCACCGACGTGCCGTATGCCTCCGCGATCCAGCCCAGGGTGTCGCCCGCGCGGACCGTGAACGTGGGCGGGGCGCTGAGGCGGGCGGCGACGGACTTGCGGAAGGAGTCCATCGAGATGCCCGGACCCTTGGGGTCGATCTTGCCGGGCTGCCATTCGGAGTGGCCGATCACCGAGGTCATGCCGGTGGTGCCCCAGCCGTGCGCCCGGCACAGCGCCGCACAGACCCGTACGACCGCGTCCACCTGCGCGGCCGGCCAGGGGTCCTTGCCGTCGCCCAGGTTCTCGCACTCGAAACCGTAGAAGTGCCGATTGCCGTCCTTGGAGGCCTCGTCGACCTTCGGCAGCGGTCCCTCGGCGATCACCGCGTCGAGGACCCCGGGATCGCCCAGGCCCGCGTGGTTGGCGCGTCCGTAGCCGATCACATGGACCGTGCCGTCCTTGGCGATCACCGCGTGGCACAGCGGTCCCGGCAGGTCGCCGTGGCCGTCCACGCAGAGCTTCACGGTGGCGTCGGTGCCGCGGGTGACCGTGTGGTGCACCATCACGCCGTTCACCGGGCCCCACTTGCCCTTGTGGTTACGGTTCCGGGTGCGCCAGCCGTCGTACTCGACGACCCTGGCCCCCTCGCCTTTGAGCGCGGCGAGGAAGGCGTCGGCGCTGAGCGGATCGGCCACCAAGTCCTCCTGGGTACGGGGTGCTTCAGCACGGGCTACTTCGGCGGGTGCTTCAGGACGCGCTACTTCGGCGGGAGCTTCAGAACGCGCTACTTCGGCGGGAGCTTCAGCTTCTGGCCGACCGTGATGTGGTCCGGGTTCGGGATGCCGTTGAGCTTGGCGATCTCCGGATAGCGGCCCGCGTTGCCCAGCTTGGACTGCGCGATCGCGCCGAGGGTGTCGCCGGCCTTCACGGTGTACGTGGCGGCGCGCGGCGCGGCCTTCTTCGCGGTGGTCTTGCGGGCGGTCGTCTTCTTCGCCGCGGCCTTCTTGACCGTCGACTTCTTCGCGCCGCCCGCCTTCGCGACACCATGGCTCGCGAGATACGCCAGCGGGTCCGTGTGGCCGTTGTAGTGGTTCGCGGTCCGCGCCTCGAAGTGCAGATGCGGTCCGGTGACATTGCCGGTCGCCCCGGAGAGCCCGAGCCGCTGGCCGCCCGCCACGCCCTGGCCGGCCTTCACGTCGATGCTGCTGAGATGCGCGTACAGCGTGAAACGGCCGTCCGACATCTGCACGACGACGCAGTTGCCGTACGCACCCTGATCACCGGCGACGACCACCGTGCCGGGACCCACGGAGTTCACCGGGGTGCCGGTCGGGCAGCCGAAGTCGACGCCCGTGTGGAAGCCGGCCGCCCAGCCGCCGGGCTGCTTGTACTTCGCGGTGACCCGGCCTTTGCCGACTGGCATGGTCCAGGAGCTCATGTTCCGCGTCCTTTCGGTTCGTTCGAGCGGCGGGCGTTGTCAGTGGGCGCCGATAGCCTGGAAAGGGCTTCGGCCCCCGGGCGGGAGGGGACTGTCCGGGCGCCTACAACAGCAGCCCGAAGACGGTCGCGATCAGCAGCAGTACGGTGACGACCGGCCAGTACAGAAGGCGTGCGGCGGCGTTGCCACGCCAGTCGATCACGGGGACCCGTTTGTTCGCGGTGTGCTCGATGGCGTTGAGGGCGACCAGGCCGATCACCAGATAGAGGATGAAGTAGAAGTACTCGGCGTACACGACTCCGCCGGAGGCCGTCTCCGAGCGCAAGGAGCTGTGCTGCACGGAGACCACCAGCATCATCGAGCCGCAGAAACCGATGACGGCCCAGGTGGTGAATCCGGAGAGACTTCGCCGGTCGGAATCGGTGGTGATCACGAAGAGCGATCCGAAGACCAGGAGCGCGATCACGATCAGCGGGACGAGCCGGTTGAGCAGCGGGCTCAGATACTGCCGTCCCACGCCCATGGAGAAGGTCAGTTCGGCGTCCTGGCCGTCGATGGAGTGGGTCGGTCTGCCGTAGTTGGTGCGCTCCTGGCCCTCGGTCAGGCTCCATGTCGAGAACTGCGTGTCCCAGTCACCGCCGACGAGCCCGGGGTAGATACCGAACTTCTCGTCCTCGTTCCAGGGCGGGTACGCGGAGAAGTCGGGCACGAGGACGGTGCCGGCGTCGCGCGGCCACATCACGAGCCACACGGCCTGGTTGTCCAGGGGGTAGTGGGTGTAGTCGAAGGCTTCGCGCATCGAGACCTTGAGGCGCCAGCCGATCACTTGGCCTTCGGGGGTCTTGTCCCGGTAGAACTCGTCGCCCACGCCACCGTCGATGGCGTCGGGGAACTCCACGTTCGGCTTGGTCACGTCGTCTCCCGCGGGCAGGTGCTGCCAGAGGAAACCGGTGACCCTGACGTTGTTGGCGCCGGTGAACTCCAGGGTCTCGATCATCACGCCGGTACGGACCGGGGTCCGCTTGCCGTACCCGTGCGCGTCGAGCACCGCCTTGGTCTGTGCGGCCGTGGTCACGCGCTTGCCCGGTGCCTTGTCGAGTGAGTGGCCCGTGCCGACCGCGACCCAGATGAACATGGTCGCGAGGGCGCAGAGCGCGCTCACCACCGCGGCCATCCAGCCGAGCCGGCGGGGGCGGGCGGGGGAG
>NZ_JAAKZW010000165.1 GCF_011044995.1 Streptomyces mesophilus
CCCGCACCCCCGAAGCCGGGCGTGATCCCCCTGGCCCCGCTCTCGCTCGGCGACTGCTTCGCGGCGCTGCCCGCCCTCGCGCGCCGCTACTGGCGTCCGCTGTTCGGCCTGGGCGCCGCGGCCTTCGGCCTCGTCTACGCGGTCACGTATCTCTACTCTGCCGCCGCCGTCCTCTACCTGGGCTCCGCCGACCCGTACATCGATCTCGACCAGGGCCTGAGCGGCGCACTCCTCACGGTCGTGGCCATCTCGGTGTCCGTCGGCGCGCTGCTCACCCTCCTGTCCCACGCGTTCGTCAGCGCACTGTGCCCGGCCGTCCTGCAGCAGGCGGTGCTCGGCCGCCCCGCGCCGACCGCGCAGACGGGCCGCCGGGCGCTGCGCCGCGTCCCCGCGCTCATCGGGACGCTGCTCCTGATGGCGCTGGCCTGCGCGCTGCCCGTCCTCGCGATCGCGGTGCTCACGCTGCTGTCCGGCCCGCCCACCGTGCTGCTGCTCCTGGTCGCGCTGCCGTTCCTCGTCTGGTTCTGGATCCGCTGCAGCCTCGCGCCCGCGGTCGTCGTCCTGGAAGGCGCGGGTCCGCTGACCGCTCTGCGCCGCTCCTTCCGTCTCGTACGGGGGTCCTGGTGGCGGATGTTCGGGATCCAGCTCCTGATGAGCGTGCTCGGCACGGTGGCCGCGACAGCGCTGGTCCTGCCGTTCGACGCGCTCGGCGCGGCCCTGCCGACGTACGGGGACACGGTCGAGTTCCTGCTCGGCGGCCTGTTGCTGCTCCCGACCGTGGCCGGTGTCCTGCTGTCGACGCTGCTGTCCCAGCTGACGGCCGCCCTGCTCTACACGGACCTGCGCATCCGCCGCGAAGGCCTCGCGGCAGCCCTTGCGGAAGCCGCGTACTCCCCCCGCTGACCCCTGTCCGACCTGGGCTAACGTATGCCGTCCGAACAAAGGAACGGAAGGCAGCGATGGCGCACCAGGGGTGGGGACCGCAGGGGCCGAACGGCCCGCAGGGACCGAACAGTCCGCAAGGACCGTACGGTCCGCAGGGCTGGGGCGGTGCCCCCGGCTGGGGTGGCTGGCAGCCGCCTCCGCCGCAGCCGGGAGTCATCCCGCTCGCACCCCTGGACATCGGGAAGATCTACAACGGCGCGTTCTCGACGATCGGGCGGTACGCGAAGCAGCTGTTCGGCGTGATGGGCGCGGGCCTCGCCCTGCTCGTCGCCGCCATCGCCGGCTCGTTCGCGCTGGTCTGGGTCGTCGTCGAGGACAACTGGCAGGCGGTGATGGACGCCGACCGCCCGACGTGGTCCCTGCTCAGCCCGATCGTGACCGCCATCGTGGTGGCGTACGCGGTGCTCCTGTTGCTCACCTTGCTGGTGAACTCCTTCCTCACCGCCGTCAGCCCGGTCATCCTCGAACACGCCGCGCTCGGCCGGCGCACCACCTTCGGTGCGGTCTGGCGCCGCGCCTGGGCCCGTACACCTTCGGTGCTCGGTGTCAGCGTGCTCACGTATCTGCTGATCGCGATCCCGGTCGTCCTGTTCTTCCTGTTCTGGATCAGCCTGGTCGTCGCGGTCCTGGCGACCGACAGCAGCTTCCTCTCGATCGGGTCCGTGTTCCTCCTCGGGCTGCTGATCATGCCGCTGGTGACGTGGCTCCTCGTGGCGTTCTCGTTCGCTCCCGCCGCCGCGGTTCTTGAATCGGCCGGTCCGATCACCGCCTTGAAGCGCTCGTACCGGCTGGTCCGCGGTGCGTGGTGGCGCACGTTCGGCATCCTGCTGCTCACCTGGCTCATGGTGATGTTCGCAGGGTGGATCGTGCAGATCCCGCTGATGTTCGCGGGACCGCAGCCCTCGTACGACACCTACCGCCCGTACGACGAACCGCCCTCCGATTTCGGCACGTTGCTCACCGACGTATACGGCGACTCATTGAGCGGTCTGTGGACGTATCTGATACTCAGCGCCGTGGTCGGGATGGTGGTCCAGCTGCTCGCCACGGCCTTCACGCAGCTGGTCGGCGGGCTCCTCTACATCGACCAGCGCATCCGCCGCGAGGGCCTCGCGGACAGCCTGGCCCGGGCGGCCGCCCAGCAGTAGCGGCGCATACGAAAGGGGACCCGCACCGTTGTGGTGCGGGTCCCCTTTTGCGTACGAACGAACTCAGACGTTGAACCCGAGCGCCCGAAGCTGCTCGCGGCCTTCGTCCGTGATCTTGTCCGGGCCCCACGGCGGCATCCAGACCCAGTTGATCCGGAGCTCGTTGACGATGCCGTCGGTGGCCGACTTGGCCTGGTCCTCGATGACGTCGGTCAGCGGACAGGCCGCGGACGTCAGCGTCATGTCGAGGGTGGCGATGTTGGCGTCGTCGATGTGGATGCCGTAGATGAGGCCGAGGTTGACGACGTCGATGCCCAGCTCGGGGTCGACGACGTCGTACAGCGCCTCGCGCACCTCTTCTTCGGAGGCGGGCTTCAGGGTGGCAGTGCTCTCGTCGCTCATGCGGACTTCCTCTCGGCGGGCTCGGACTCCCCCAGAGCCTGGGCGGTCGCGTCCTTCCACGCCATCCAGCTCAGGAGCGCGCACTTCACGCGCGCCGGGTACTTGGAGACACCGGCGAACGCGACCGCGTCCTCCAGGATCTCCTCCATCGCGTCATCGGGCTCGATCCTGCCCTTGGACTGCATCAGCTCCAGGAAGGCGCCCTGGATCTTCTGCGCCTCGGCGAGGTCCTTGCCGACCAGGAGGTCGTTGAGGACGGAGGCGGAGGCCTGGCTGATGGAGCAGCCCTGGCCCTCGTACGAGACATCGGCGATCCGCGTGCCGTCGTACTTCACACGGAGCGTGATCTCGTCACCGCAGGTCGGGTTGACGTGGTGCACCTCGGCGTCGCCATCCCGAAGACCGCGCCCGTGCGGGTGCTTGTAGTGGTCCAGGATGACTTCCTGGTACATCGAATCAAGCTTCACGTTTCCAGCCAGCCCCTCAGCCGAAGAAGTTCCGTACGTGCTCCAGACCGTCGACCAAGGCGTCCACCTCGGCCGGCGTGGAGTACAGATAGAACGACGCTCGCGTGGTCGCAGGAATTCCGTACCGCAGGCAGACCGGCCGCGCACAGTGGTGGCCGACCCGGACCGCGATGCCCTGCTCGTCGAGGACCTGGCCCACGTCGTGCGGGTGGATGTCGCCGAGCGTGAAGGAGATCGCGGCGCCGCGGTCCTCCGCGGTGACCGGACCGATGATCCGGAGATCCGGCACCTCGAGGAGGCGCTTGACCGCGTACTCGGTGATCGCCTGCTCGTGGCGGGCGATGTTCTCCATGCCGATCGCGTTCAGGTAGTCCACGGCCGCGCCGAGGCCGACGGCCTGGGCGATCGGGGGCGTACCGGCCTCGAACTTGTGCGGCGCCGGAGCGTACGTCGACGAGCTCATCGACACGGTCTCGATCATCTCGCCGCCGCCGAGGAACGGCGGCAGGTCCTCGAGCAGCTCCTGGCGTCCCCACAGCACACCGATGCCGGTCGGACCGCACATCTTGTGGCCGGTGAAGGCCACGAAGTCGGCCTGAAGCGCCTGCACGTCGAGCGGCATGTGCGGGGCGGCCTGCGAGGCGTCGATGAGGACGAGGGCGCCGACCTCCTGGGCGCGGCGCACGATGGCCTCGACCGGGTTGTGCGTGCCCAGGATGTTGGAGACGAGCACGAAGGAAACGATCTTCGTCTGCTCCGTGATGACCTCGTTGATGTTGCTCAGGTCGAGGCGGCCGTCGTCCGTGAGACCGAACCACTTCAGCTTCGCGCCGGTGCGCTGCGAGAGCAGCTGCCACGGAACGATGTTGGAGTGGTGCTCCATCTCCGTGATGACGATCTCGGTCTCGTGGTCGACCTTGTAGGGCTCGTCGGCCCAACCGAGCATGTTCGCCACGAGGTTGAGGGATTCCGAGGCGTTCTTGGTGAAGATCACCTCGTCGCGGGAGGGCGCGTTGATGAACTCCGCGACCTTGTCCCGCGCACCCTCGTACAGCGCCGTGGCCTCCTCGGCGAGGACGTGCACGCCGCGATGGACATTGGCGTTGTGCCGCTCGTAGTACTCGGTGAGCGCGTCGAGCACCTGGCGCGGCTTCTGCGAAGTCGCCGCGTTGTCCAGATACACAAGCTTCTTGCCGTCGTGGATCACACGGTCCAGGGCGGGGAAGTCCTTGCGGATCGCCTCGGTGTCGAGGAGGCCCGGCAGCTGTGTCATACGGCGGCGCCGCCCTTCGTGTACTTCTCGTAGCCCTCGGCCTCGAGGGTGTCGGCCAGCTCGGGGCCGCCGGACTCGACGATCTTGCCGCCCGCGAAGACGTGCACGAAGTCGGGCTTGATGTAGCGCAGGATGCGCGTGTAGTGCGTGATGAGCAGCGTGCCGACCTCGCCCGTCTCACGGACGCGGTTGACGCCGTCGGAGACGGTGCGCAGGGCGTCGACGTCGAGGCCGGAGTCGGTCTCGTCGAGGATCGCGATCTTCGGCTTGAGAAGCTCCATCTGCAGGATCTCGTGGCGCTTCTTCTCACCGCCGGAGAAGCCCTCGTTCACGTTGCGCTCGGCGAAGGCCGGGTCCATCTGGAGCTGCTCCATCGCGGACTTGACCTCCTTCACCCAGGTACGCAGCTTGGGGGCCTCGCCGCGGATCGCCGTCGCCGACGTACGCAGGAAGTTGGAGACCGAGACACCGGGGACCTCGACCGGGTACTGCATGGCGAGGAACATGCCGGCGCGGGCACGCTCGTCGACCTCCATGGCGAGGACGTCCTCGCCGTCCAGGGTGACGGTGCCCTGGGTGATCGTGTACTTCGGGTGACCGGCGATCGAGTAGGCGAGCGTCGACTTGCCAGAGCCGTTGGGGCCCATGATGGCGTGCGTCTCGCCCTGCTTCACGGTCAGGTCGACACCCTTGAGAATTTCCTTGGTGCCGTTCTCGACCTCGACGGTGACGTGCAGGTCGCGGATTTCAAGCGTTGCCATGGTGCCTCAGGACTCCTGGGTGACGGAGACGAGCACATCGTCCCCTTCGATCTGTACGGGGTATACGGGGACGGGGCGCGTCGCGGGAAGGCCGGACGGCTTGCCGGTACGGAGGTCGAACGCGGAGCCGTGCAGCCAGCACTCGATCTGGCAGTCCTCCACCTCGCCCTCGGACAGCGAGACGTTCGCGTGCGAGCAGATGTCGTGGATCGCGAACACCTCGCCCTCTGTCTTGACGAGCGAGACCGGCGTGCCGTCGAGTTCCACCCGCTTCGGGGTGTCCTCCTCCAGCTCGCTCAGCGCGCAGGCTTTGACGAAGACGGACATCAGACGGACGCCTCGAGCTCTTCCTCGATCTTCGCGATGAGGCGCTCCTCGATGTCCTTGACACCGATCTGCTGGACCAGCTCGGCGAAGAAGCCGCGCACGACGAGGCGGCGGGCCTCGATCTGCGGGATGCCGCGCGCCATCAGGTAGAAGAGCTGCTCGTCGTCGAAGCGGCCGGTCGCCGAGGCGTGGCCGGCGCCGACGATCTCGCCGGTCTCGATCTCGAGGTTCGGCACGGAGTCGACGCGGGCGCCGTCGGTCAGAACCAGGTTGCGGTTCATCTCGTACGTGTCCGTGCCCTCGGCCGCGGCCTCGATGAGGACGTCGCCGATCCACACGGCGTGCGCCTGCTCGCCCTGCAGCGCGCCCTTGTAGACGACGTTGGACTTGCAGTTCGGCACGTTGTGGTCGACCAGGAGGCGGTGCTCCTGGTGCTGGCCGGCGTCCGTGAAGTACAGGCCGAGCAGCTCGGCGTCGCCGCCGGGGCCGGTGTACTCGACGCGCGGGTGCAGCCGTACGAGATCGCCGCCGAAGGTCACGACGACCGACTTGAAGGTGGCGTCGCGGCCGAGCTTCGCGTTGTGCTGCGAGCAGTGCACCGCGGTGTCGTCCCAGTCCTGCACGGAGACGAAGGTGACCTTCGCGCCGTCGCCGATCAGGAAGTCCACGTTGGCGGCCCGCACACCGTCACCGGTGTGGTCGACCACGATGACAGCCTCGGCGAAGGCACCGATGTCGAACACGGTGTGCCCGAAGGTGGTGCCGCCCTCGCCGTGAAGGAGCACGCGCACGGGCTCGGTCAGCACGGACTCCTTGGGCACCGTGATGACGGTGGCCTTCTCGAAGGAGGAGTACGCCTGCGCGGCGATGCGGTCGACCGGCGTACCCGCCTTGCCGACCCGCTCGTCGTCACGGGTCACCGACTCGACGGTGACACCCTCGGGTGCGTCGACCTGCGCCTTGACGGCGCCGTCCGCCTTCGCGGTGCCGTCGTGCAGACCCTTGAGGCGCTCCAGCGGGGTGAACCGCCACTCCTCCTCACGGCCGTGCGGGACCGGGAAGTCCGCGACGTCGAAGGACGGGGGCGCGCTCATGCGGGTGGCGACGGTGGACTCCGCCGCCACCGCTACAGCGCCGCCGGCGGTGGCACCGGCCGGGATGTTCTGAGCCTCAGCCATGGCTGTTCTCGTGCTCGCTTTCTTAACTAAGTGGCTTGATGGGGAACGCAGTTGGCTGGGGTCAGCCGACCGCACCCTCCATCTGCAGCTCGATCAGCCGGTTGAGCTCCAGGGCGTACTCCATCGGGAGCTCCTTGGCGATCGGCTCGACGAAGCCGCGCACGATCATGGCCATGGCCTCGAACTCGGTCATGCCGCGGCTCATCAGGTAGAAGAGCTGGTCCTCGGAGACCTTGGAGACGGTCGCCTCGTGACCCATGGACACGTCGTCCTCGCGCACGTCCACGTACGGGTACGTGTCCGAGCGGGAGATCGTGTCGACGAGCAGCGCGTCGCAGAGCACGTTGGACTTGGAGCCCTTGGCGCCCTCGCCGATCTCGACCAGACCGCGGTACGAGGTGCGGCCGCCACCACGGGCCACCGACTTCGACACGATGTTGGACGAGGTGTTCGGCGCCATGTGCACCATCTTGGAACCGGCGTCCTGGTGCTGGCCCTCGCCCGCGAAGGCGATGGACAGCGTCTCGCCCTTGGCGTGCTCGCCCATCAGGTAGACGGCCGGGTACTTCATGGTGACCTTGGAACCGATGTTGCCGTCGACCCACTCCATGGTCGCGCCCTCGTACGCCACGGCGCGCTTGGTGACCAGGTTGTAGACGTTGTTCGACCAGTTCTGGATCGTCGTGTAGCGGCAGCGGCCGCCCTTCTTGACGATGATCTCGACGACCGCGGAGTGCAGCGAGTCCGAGGAGTAGATCGGCGCGGTGCAGCCCTCGACGTAGTGGACGTAGGCGTCCTCGTCGACGATGATCAGCGTCCGCTCGAACTGGCCCATGTTCTCCGTGTTGATACGGAAGTAGGCCTGCAGCGGGATCTCGACATGCACGCCCTTGGGGACGTAGATGAACGATCCGCCGGACCACACGGCCGTGTTCAGCGACGCGAACTTGTTGTCGCCGACGGGGATGACGGTGCCGAAGTACTCCTTGAAGAGCTCCTCGTGCTCCTTCAGCGCGGTGTCGGTGTCGACGAAGATGACGCCCTGCTCCTCCAGGTCCTCACGGATCTGGTGGTAGACGACCTCCGACTCGTACTGGGCCGCGACACCCGCGACGAGGCGCTGCTTCTCCGCCTCCGGGATACCGAGCTTGTCGTACGTGTTCTTGATGTCCTCGGGCAGCTCTTCCCACGAAGCGGCCTGCTTCTCGGTGGAGCGCACGAAGTACTTGATGTTGTCGAAGTCGATGCCGGAGAGGTCGGAGCCCCAGGTCGGCATGGGCTTCTTGCCGAACAGGCGAAGACCCTTGAGACGGAGCTTGGTCATCCACTCCGGCTCGTTCTTCTTGGACGAGATGTCGAGCACGACATCCTCGTTGAGACCGCGCTTGGCAGCCTGGCCGGCCGCGTCGGAGTCGGCCCAGCCGTACTCGTACTTACCCAGTCCCTCGAGTTCGGGGTGGGCAGTCTCCTCGATGGGGAGAGTCATGCGGGGTTCCTCCCGGCCGTGCTTGCTGTGGTGGTCTGGTCTTGCGTGGTTTCGGTGTCTTTACGAGGAATGAACGTCGTACAGACGCCGTCCCCGTGGGCGATGGTGGCCAGTCGCTGCACATGAGTGCCGAGCAAACGGCTGAAGAACTCCGTCTCCGCCTCGCACAGCTGCGGAAACTGCTCGGCGACATGAGCGACCGGGCAGTGGTGCTGACACAGCTGCTCGCCGACCGGTGCGCTACGCGCAGTGGCAGCGTACCCGTCCGCGCTCAGGGCCCTGGCCAGGGCCTCGGTGCGGGCTTGCGGCGGTACGTTCTCCAGGGCCTCGCGGTATCCCTCGGCCTGGGCGGCAAGACGGGCCCGGGCGAACGCGGCGACGGCCGCGTCCCCGAGCTCCCCGCCGCCGGCGGACTGCGAGATCCAGCGCAGGGCTTCGGCGGCGAGCTTGTCGTAGGACTGGTCGAAGGCGTCCCGGCCGCAGTCCGTCAGGGCGAACACCTTGGCGGGCCTGCCGCGCGTACGAGCGCCGTAGACCCGCTTCTCACGGGGCTCCACGACATCGTCGGCGACCAGTGCGTCGAGGTGACGGCGGACGGCGGCCTGGGTGAGACCCAGACGGGCGGCGAGGTCGGCCACGGTGGACGGGCCGTGGTCCAGGATGGAGCGCGCGACGCGGTTGCGCGTGGAGCGCTCACCGGTCCCGAGCTCCTCCTGCGGGGCCCCCGCAGGAGCCTCCGAAGCCTCGCCGACGTTTTTCACAACGCCATTGTTGCGTAATTCCTCTGGCCCCGACAACCGGCCTGGTGGCAGGGGCAGGGTGCGGTGCATCACTTAGGGATACCTAAGTGGATACGCACGGTGACGAGTGGTGAACCCCGAGGTCAATCGAGCTGTCGTATCGGCTCAGAGATCCTCTTCGCGTTCGGGCCTTCCCATGAACCAGTACGAGCCGGCCACGAGCAGTCCGCCGCCGACGATATTGCCCGGCACGGTGAACACGAGATTGCGCAGCAGATCGCCGATGCCGGCGCCGCCGTCGAGGATCGAGAGGGCGAAGAGCGCCATGTTGGCCACGCAGTGCTCGAAGCCCACGGCGACGAACACCAGGACCGGGATCCAGAGCACGAAGATCTTCGCGCCGTCGCCCTTGGCCCGGTAGAACATCCAGATCGCGAGGCAGACGAGGAAGTTGCAGAGCACCGCGCGCCAGAAGAGCTGACCGCCGTCCAGCGCTTCCTTGCCGTGGATCATCTCGGCGAGCATCGCGCGGGCGGGAGCGGTGGAGACGACCCCGGAGGCGTGGACCATCGCGCCGAAGAGGAAAGCGCCGACGAAGTTGCCGAACAGGGAGGTGGCCCAGCTGGCCACCAGATCCTTGGCGCCGGTGCGGCCGGTGAGCGCGCCGATCAGCATCACCATGACGTTGCTGGTGAACAGCTGGGCGCCCGCGAACATCACGATGGTCAGCGCGATCGGGAAGACCAGGCCTTCGAGCAGCTTCGTGGCCGAGGAACCGGCCGAGACGAAGGGCGAGATCGCGACGAGGAGCAGCACCTCGCCGATACCGATGTACGCACCCGCGAGCACGGCGGAGACGAAATAGCGGGGAGGAGTCCGGCGCAGGTCGTGGGCCTTGTGAACGGCCTGCTCGGATGTCTCTTCCACGTTTTTCGCTATGGTGGTCACATACCGACGCTAGGCCCGTTCCGGACCCGATTCGGACAGAAAAGGTCACCAATGACCGGACCTGCGGACCCGGCGGACAGGGACCTGCGACCCGTCCCTAGACTCTGTCCTCATGCGAAGCGAGCCCGTCGTCACGCTCACCCGTCTGGTGAAGCGCTACGGCAGCAAGACCGCCGTCGACGGCCTGGACCTGGAGGCTTCGGCGGGTGTCACCGCCGTCCTCGGTCCCAACGGCGCCGGCAAGACCACCACCGTCGAGACCTGCGAGGGCTACCGGAAGCCGGACGCCGGCACCGTCCGCGTCCTGGGCCTCGACCCGGTCAAGCAGGCCGCGCAGCTGCGCCCTCGGATCGGCGTGATGCTCCAGTCCGGCGGCGTCTACTCCGGCGCCCGCGCCGACGAGATGCTCTGCCACATCGCCAAGCTGCACGCCCACCCGCTCGACGTGGACGCCCTGATCGAGCGTCTGGGCCTGGGCAGTTGCGGCCGTACGACGTATCGCCGGCTCTCCGGCGGCCAGCAGCAGCGCCTCGCGCTCGCGCTCGCCGTGGTGGGACGGCCCGAGCTGGTCTTCCTCGACGAGCCCACCGCGGGCCTCGACCCGCAGGCGCGCAGGGCCACTTGGGAACTCGTACGGGAGCTGCGCGCCGACGGCGTCAGCGTCGTCCTCACCACGCACCACATGGACGAGGCCGAGCAGCTCGCCGACGACGTCGCCATCATCGACGCGGGCAAGGTCATCGCCCAGGGCAGCCCCGAGCAGCTGTGCAAGGGCGGCGCCGAGAACACCCTGCGCTTCTCCGGACGCCCGGGTCTCGACGTCGCCTCGCTCCTGAAGGCCCTGCCGATGGACACCCTCGCCGCCGAACTCACCCCGGGCTCGTACCGCGTGACCGGCACCGTCGACCCGCAACTGCTCGCGACCGTGACGTCCTGGTGCGCCCAGCACGGGGTGATGCCGGACCGGATCGCAGTCGAGCGGCACACCCTCGAAGACGTCTTCCTGGAGCTGACCGGCAAGGAGCTGCGCGGATGAGCACCGGTACCTACTCCCCCAGGCCGGGGGCCGCGCCCCTGTCCAGGATGATCACGGCGCAGGCGCTCTTCGAGACGAAGATGCTCCTGCGCAACGGTGAGCAGCTGCTGCTCACCGTGGTCATCCCGTCCTTGCTCCTCGTCCTCTTCTCGACGGTCGACGTCGTAGACACGGGCTCCGGCAAGGCGGTTGACTTCCTCGCGCCAGGCATCCTCGCCCTCGCGGTGATGTCCACGGCATTCACCGGTCAGGCCATCTCCACCGGCTTCGAGCGGCGGTACGGAGTGCTCAAGCGGCTCGGCAGCTCGCCGCTGCCGCGCTGGGCGCTGATGACCGCGAAGACCCTGTCCGTGCTGGCCATCGAGGTTCTGCAGATCGCCCTGCTCACCGCGATCGCCTTCGGCCTCGGCTGGTCCCCGCAGGGCAACCCCCTGTCCGTCGTCCTCCTGCTGATCCTCGGCACGGCGGCCTTCTCGGGTCTCGGCCTGCTGATGGCGGGGACGTTGAAGGCGGAGGCGACGCTCGCCGCCGCCAACCTGGTCTTCCTGCTGCTCCTGGTCGGCGGCGGGGTGATCGTCCCGCTGGACAAGTTCCCGGACGCCGCCCAGTCCGTGCTCGGTCTGCTGCCCATCTCGGCGCTCTCCGACGGTCTGCGCGATGTGCTCCAGCACGGCGCGGGGATCCCGTGGGGCGACCTCGGGATCCTCGCGGTGTGGGCGGTGCTCGGCCTGGGTGCGGCGGCGCGTTTCTTCCGCTGGGAGTGAGCCGCCGCCCAGGAGCCGTCCTTACAAGCGCCGCTTGGTCCACCAGAAGCTGAACCCGGTGAGCCCGAGCGCGAGCGCCAGGTAGATCCCCGTCTCGGTCCACTGGAACCGCCAGTAGCGGCTGGACGGGTGGTACGTCGCCTCCTGCCGGTATCCCAGCCGGTTCGCCGTGTCGGCGACGCACTGCATGGCCTTCGCGGGCTGTCGCGGGGCGTCGCACTTCGCCATGTCCGCATCCGGCAGATCGATCACGGCCACGGTCCGGCCGTCCTTGTCGACCGTACGGCTGGACAGAATCCACGCCCCGGCGTCCGCCACGCCGGCCTGCACATGCAGCAGACCGCCTTCGCCGACGCCGTCGATATTGGCCGTGGAGAACGTGGCGGTCGCCTTGACCGGCTCGGCCAGGTTCGGCCGTACGAACATCGGCATCGCGATCTGCACCAGCGCGAAGGCGGCGAGCGTGATGGCCATGGCGGGCAGCGCACGGCGGACCAGCATCCCGACCGTCACCCCGAGGGCGAACGCGAACGCCGCGTAGCCGACCGGGACGATGCCCCGGGTGGCGAACACGATGGCCTCCAGGCGCGGATAGCTGCTGACGGCGCTCTTGTCGAGCGGGCTCGCCCACCACGTCACGGCCAGCGTGCCGATCCCCGCCGCGACCATCGTGGCCAGGCCCACGAGCGCGATCTTGACGGCGAACCAGCGGGTGCGGCGCACGCTCTGGGTCAGGGCCATCCGGAGCGTGCCGGTCTCCATCTCCCGCGCGACCAGCGGCGCGCCCCAGAACAGACCGATCAGGCCGGGCAGCAGAAGCAGCAATCCGCTGACCCCGAGGAAGGCCGACTGATGGCTGTCGAGGAACCGGTCGAGGAACCGTGTGCACCCCCCCTCCTGCCCGGTGCAGGCGGCGATCCCCTGTGCGTAGTCGTCGGCCAGACCGGGCCCGGTGAACGCGAGCGCCGCCGCGAACACCGTGAGCACTCCGGCCATCATCAGGGCGGGGCCCCGGAACTGCCGCCATGTCAGCCAGATCATCGCTGCACCTCCAGCCGCGGCCGCCGCACGACGGGGGCGGACTTGTCCATGTAGGCGAGGACCAGGTCCTCCAGATTGATGCCGTCCACGCTCCAGCTCGGATCGAGGATCGGCTCCTGAGTCCGTACGAGCAGCGTGGTCTGCCGGTCGGTGTGGCTGGCGGAGATCACCTGCTGGCTCCCCGGCAGCGTCGCCGGATCGCGCCGCGCCCCGACCAGCCGGTGATGGGTGGCGATCAGTTCGTCGAGATCGCCGGCGACCTGTACGCGGGAGTCGACGAGCACCACGAGGTAGTCGCAGGCCCGCTCCACGTCGGAGACCAGATGCGAGGAGAGCACGACGCTCAGCTCCTGCTCGGCGACCGCCTCCATGAGCAGCTGCATGAACTCCCGGCGCGCGAGCGGGTCCAGGGAGGCGACCGGCTCGTCCAGGATGAGCAGTTCGGGACGCTTGGCGAGCGCCATGGTGAGCGCGAGCTGGGCGCGCTGGCCGCCGGACAGGGTGCCGGCGCGCTGCTTCGGGTCGAGTCCCAGGCGGTCGATGCGCTCCCGTGCGACCGCGTCGTCCCACCCCGGGTTGAGCCGTCGGCCGAGGGTGAGGTGGTCGGCGACGCTGAGACGCCCGTACGTCGGGGTGTCCTGGGCGACGAAGCCCACGCGGGCGAGCTGGGCCACGTCGGCGGCGGGCGGACCGCCGCACACCTCGATGCTGCCGCTGCTCGGCGCGAGGAGCCCGGCCGCCAGGTTCAACAGGGTCGATTTGCCCGCCCCGTTGGGGCCGACCAGACCGATGACGCGGCCGGCCGGCAATTCCAGTTCGCAGTCCTGCAACGCCCAGCGCTGCCGGTACTTCTTGCCCAGGCCGCGGGCCCGTATGACGGTGCTCACGCTACTTCCTCTCCGGCACCACGAAAGGTGCTCAGGAACAGGGCCTCGATGCTCTCCTCGTCGAGTCCGGCGAGCCGCGCCTTGGTGAGCCAGCGCTCGAGCTCCTTGCGCAGCGGGCCGTGCGCGGACAGCGACTTGTCGGCGAGGGTGCGGGTCACAAACGTCCCGACGCCGGGGCGCGCGGCCACGAGTCCCTTGTGCTCCAGCTCGCGGTACGCCTTGAGGACGGTGTTGGGGTTGATCGCCAGTTGGCTCGCCACGTCCTTGACGGTCGGCAGCCGGTCCCCCTCCTTGAGCAGCCCGAGCCGCAGCGCGTGCCGCACCTGCTGGACGAGCTGCTGGTACGGGGAGAGACCCGAGCGGCCGTTCAGATGGAACTCGATCACTGCGCCTCCATTTACCTAGTTGCCTAGCACTTTAGGCTCCTAGGCTCATCAGCCGTCAAGAGCTGCGTCACGTCTCTCCGTAGACAAAAAGGACTCAACTGTCATCAACCGGGCGCCACATGCGGACCCTCGTGAAAACTTGCACAAGCCACCCCCCTACGATGGGCGCGTGCCAAACGTGACCCGAGCCGATGTCGCTCAAGCCGTGCGCAACCCGCTCGCCTACATCGCCGAGCGCTGGACCCCCTCACAGCGGATGCTCCAGCGCGCGATCCTCGCGTCGCTCGTGATGAACGTCGTGATCGTCGGGACCGGCGGCGCCGTCCGCCTGACCGGTTCGGGCCTCGGCTGCCCGACCTGGCCCAAGTGCACCGACGACTCGCTCACCGCGACCGCGGAGATGGGCTTCCACGGCGTGATCGAGTTCGGCAACCGCCTGCTCACGTACGTGCTGTGCGCGGCGGTCGGCTGGGCGATCATCGCGGCCCGCTCCACGAAGCCGCACCGCCGGAGCGTGACCCGGCTCGGCTGGGTGCAGTTCTGGCTGGTCATGGGCAATGCGGTGCTCGGCGGCATCGTGGTGCTCGTCGGCCTCAACCCGTACACGGTGGCCGCCCACTTCCTGCTCTCCACCACGCTGATCACCGTCGCGACGGTGATGTGGCAGCGCGCCCGCGAAGGCGACGGCGCTCCGCGTCCGCTGGTCGGCAAGTCCGTGCGCCAGCTGGTGTGGTTCCTGACGGTCGCGGCCGCGCTCCTCGTCGCCGTCGGCACCGTGGTCACCGGCGCGGGCCCGCACGCGGGCGACTCGAGCGAGGTGCACCGCATCCCGCTGAACTGGGAGGACGTCTCCCGTCTGCACGCGGTCCTGGCCTGGGTCGTGGTCTCGCTGACCTTCGCCCTGTGGTTCGTCCTCAAGGCCGTCGACGCCCCGCCCGGACCGCTGCGCCGCACCCGCGACCTGTTCCTGGTCCTGCTCGCGCAGGGCCTGATCGGCTACGTCCAGTACTTCACGGACCTGCCGGAGATCCTCGTCGGCGCCCACATGCTCGGCTCGTGCCTGGTGTGGATCGCGATCGTCCGCGTCATGCTCGCCCTGCGCGAGCGCCCCGAGCTCGAAGTCTCGGTCCCCGCCCAGGGCGAGGCCCAACTGACGAGCGCCCGCTAGTCCCTTCACCCTCCACAGGGCACCCGATGTCAGTGCCCCCTCCTAAGGTGAACCCGATCTTGCCGGGTACGGACGAAGGTGGGGGCCATGGGGGCCAGCGGTTGGCAGTACGTCACTGCGTACGAGGGGTCGGTCGAGGCGTCCTTGGCGGCGCTGCACGCCCGCGTCTTCGCCGAGGACTACGGCGACGACGAAGCGTACGAGTCACTCGACGACCTGTGGGACGACGAGGAGTTCATGGGCGAGGAGGGGACCCACTCCATCCTCGACATCCAGCGCGTCGTGTACATGAGCAGTCCGCCGGCACCGACGGACTCCGACGACTACGCAACCCTGCGCCCCGTCCGTCCCGACCGCGTCAGGCACCACTTCGGCACGGAGCGGCCGACACCCGCGCAGTTCGAGGATCTGCTCGCCCAGGCGCATGAAGCGTCCCGCGCGGCCCGGCCCCACCCCGCGAACACCCTGCTCGACGAGCCGCACATGCGCTGGACGGGCTTGTTCGTGCTCCTCTATCCGGAAGCCGGCGAGCGGGAGCCGAGCCACGTGGGGATCTTCGGCTACTCCGGCGACTGAACGCGCGGCGCGGGTTCAGGGCGCGGCCAGGCCGTACACCCGCCGGGCGTTCCCCGCCGCGATCATCCCCGCGACCCGGTCCGCGTCCGCACGGGACCAGGCGCCCTCGGACACCCAGCCGCCGAGCAACCGGCCGAGCGCCTCGCGGAACAACCGGGCGGCGACCACGTGCAGTTCGGGCAGCCCGCGGGCGCCGCTGGAGAAGAGGAGCTTGCCGAACGGGACGAGCTCGAGGATCTCGGCGAGCAGGGCGGTCGCGCGGGCACCGGTGCGGACGAGCGCGGGGCCCAGGTCCGTGTAGACATGCGGGAAGACGCCGGCGAGATGGGCGGCGTGGCGGTGGTACGGGTAGCCGTGCATCAGGATCAGGTCCGTGCCGAGCCCGGCCGTGGCCCGCGCGAAACGGGTGAGGTAGTGCTGTGGGTTGCTCGCCCCCGAGTGCAGCTGCAGCGGCAGCCCGCTGGCGACGGCGATCCACAGCAGATGGCGCAGGAGTACGGGATCGTTCAGCTCGCCGCCCACTTGGCGCGCCGCGAGCCACCGTCCCGCGGCCCCGCGCACTTCGCCCGCGTCCGGCGGTTCGGGGGCGAGAGCGAGCCCGTGGCGTTCGCCCGCGACCGAGGTGAACGCGACCGCGGCGGACGCCGCACCGTGCACGGACTCGGCGAGATTGGCGAGGAAGGACTCCACGGTCCCGGAGGTGTCCGCGACCTGCTCGGCCAGGAGTTCCAGGCGGACGATCTCATGCGCCGACGCCCCGCCCGCCGCACCCAGTTCGGCGGGTCCGGTCAGGTCGTCGGGCAGCCCGGTGTCGACGAGATACGTGGTGATCCCGCTGCCCCCGAGCAGCCGCCGCCCCGCTTCGACCACACCCAGTTCACGGCGCCGCGCCAGATAGTGCGGCGCCGGACAGTGCGGTTCGAGGCCGAGCAGGGGCGGGCACCAGCGGCGTACGGCGAATCCCGTCTGGGTGTCGAAGAAGGTGGTGCCCGGGGCGGGCGGGCCCTCTCCCCGCCCGAGATGGGACTCGAACGTGCCGAGGCCGAGCTCGGTGCGCAGTACGCCGTGGCAGTACTGGTCCACCAGGGACGGGGTGTCGATCATCCGGGGCTCCCTGTGCTGGACCGTCGTTCCTTACGGTCCTAACGCCGAAGCCCCGCTCCAGGTGTTGCTATGCCTTGTTCTTCGGACCGCCGAGCTGCATGCCGGCCATCCGCGTCCACTCGTAGGGGCCGGTCTTCACCTTGGCCGCGAACTCGCCGTCGAAGTCCTCGTGCACGGTGACCCCGGCTTTCTCGACCGCGGCCTCGGCCACCGCGTGGCTGGTCGCGAACAGGTCGCCCCAGCCGCCGTCCTGTCCGACGAGCACGATCCGCGTGCCGCGCTCCCCCACATAGGCGAGCTGCGCCTCGGCCCCGCCGTGCTCCTTGGCGAACGCGCCGATCCGCTTGGCCAGCTTGGCCGCGGTGCGCTCGTCCTTGGGGTCCTGGGCCGCCGAGTCCTGGGCCGCCGTCTCCGTCTCCGTCTTCGTCTCTGCCATGGGCCAGATGCTACCGACGGGTAGATCAACGCGCGACGCCCGCCCGCAGTGTCCTCGGCCACGCGACCGTGCCCATTCCCCTCGCAGGCCGCCCGTGGTACGACCTCTGCCCATGGGCGACTCGGTCGTGGTGGGCATCAGCTATCCGCCTCAGTGGGATGTACGGCCCGAGGGCGCCCTTGCCGCCGCCCTCGCCGCGACCTGTGCCCTTGACCCGCGTATCGAGCTGGTCGACTGCCGTTACGTGGAGCCCGACTCCCTGCGCACGGCCCGCAGCGCACCGCCGCCGCATGACCACTTGCGCGACCGGGCACCGGAACTGACCGGTCCTCAGCGCGAGTTGTTCGCCCGCGCCGAGGTGATCCTGACCACAGACCTCCCCCTCGGCATCGCCGCGCTCGCCCCGAACCTCCGCTGGGTCCAGGGCATCGGCGCCGGGGTCGGCCAGCTCCTGTCGGCCGGCCTGGACGATATCAGGGTGACCACGGCGGCCGGGGTCAACGCGGCCTCCGTCGCCGAGTTCGCCCTGGCCCGTCTGCTCGAACACGCCAAGCGGCTGCGGGAGATCGACGAGATCCAGCGGATACGCGGCCCCCGGCGCCCCTTCGGCACCCAGCTCGGCGGCCGCACGCTCGGCGTGATCGGGCTCGGCCGGATCGGCACCCGTATCGCCGCCGGTGCGCATGCGCTCGGGATGCGGGTCCTGGCCGTCCGCAGAGACAGCACGGCACCCCGCCCGGCCTGCGTCGACGAGGTGTACGCGCCTTCGCGGCTCCACGCGTTCCTGCCCCGCTGCGACGCGGTGATCGAGGCCCTGGACTCCGGTCATCCGACAGCCCGCTGTACAACGCCCCGCGGCTGGCCCTGTCACCGCATGTGGCGACGGCCGCCGACGAGCACTTCACGGGTGTCTTCGCGCTGTTCCGCGAGAACCTGAGCGGGCGTCCGCTCCTCAACGAGGTCGAGACCTGGAGATGAGCGAGCGTCCTCGGCGACATCGCCTGGCGGCGGACGTGATCCCGGGTGCCGTGATCCCGGTGGACCGGGACGGCATCGAGACGGCGGTCAGCGATTCAGCCCCGCCGGCGTTTGAGGCGATCCGAACGAAGTTCGGATGCGGGGTCCGGGGCGGAGCCCCGGTTTCGGGA
>NZ_JAAKZW010000166.1 GCF_011044995.1 Streptomyces mesophilus
GTCCTGGGGGGAGCGCGGGCCGGGCATACCGGATGCCGATTCCTGGACCGGCGGGAGCGGTGCCCGGTGCTGTGACCGCACTGCGCCTTCGGGGGTAGTGGCAGCGTGGAACATCTGAGGCACCCTAGCGGCGGCCGATGGTTTTCGTAAAACCCTTCCGGTGAATACGGACGTGATGCACGCCATGCGCTACGAGTATCCCGCTTACCGGGAAGTCGACTTAGAGATCCGGGCACGGAATAGTGACTCAGCTCTCGTTGCCTTATGCGCTACTGAATGCTGGTAAATCCGGTCATAACAGCCGCAGGCGACTCTGGTGGAATGTCCGGTTCATTGGGATTTACCCGTCCAGGTCGTCATGTTCATTCGGGGTGAAAGTGTGAGCCGTCCACGCTCCGGGCGCTCAAATGCTGTGCCCACGGCAACAATTCGAATTCTCTGCGAACACATCGCGTGCGTATGGCAACGATCAAGCCGAATTGAGTCCGTCATGTGCCCCTGGAATTAGCCCGCGTGTCCCTGGTGTGTCCGTCCGGCGCCCGCCCGCCGTACGGGCCCCCGCGTGTGCCAGGGGTGTGCGGGGGAGCGGCAGGGGTGCACGGGGGCGCGAAAGCCGTGGCCGACGATGCGTCACCCGCCGCATACGGAGGGCCTGTTGGTGGCACGATGGTTCTGGCGGGGGTGTGCGGGAGTGTGCCTCCGGGCGGTAGTGCGGACCGACCTAGGGTGTGATCAGTTGTGGTCTTCTCGCTTTCAGCGGTACTCGTGTTGGCGATCATCCTTGTGGTGCTGATCCGCGGGGGCTCGCTCAAAGCAGGCCCGGCCGTGGTCGCGGTCCTCTTCGGGTTCTTCCTCGCGTCCACAGGTATGGCGGACGACATCCAGCGCTTCCTCGACTCGATAGCGAGGACTTTGAACGACATCCAGTTCTAGGCGGGATTACGGGCGGGATCCCGCGGGCGCTGGGGCGGAGCACCTTTCCGGGCGTGGCCCGCGGGTGGGCGGCGAGGGGGCGGCGCACGGCGTATGGAGCTGCGTGATTCCGATCCGCGGGAGATCGGCGGCTATGCCGTCGAGGAACGGCTCGGCTCCGGAGGCATGGGCGTGGTCTACCGTGCGCGCGGCCACTAGCCGTCAAGGTGGTGCACGCGCACTACGCCGACGACGAGGAGTTCCGCGTCCGCTTCCGGCGGGAACTCGCGGCGGCCCGGCGCGTCAGCGGCGCCTTCACGGCTCCCGTGGTCGACGCCGACCCGGACGCGTCTCGGCACTGAACCTCGCCGACGGCAGCTTCACCTGGTCCCGCAGCGCCCCCACCGCGGCCACGGGCCACCTGACGGCCGGCGAGCGCTCTCCGGAAGCGGTCCGGCCTCCGGTTCTCCCCCTCGGCACCGTGCAGCGCCCGTACTCTGACGGGCAGTTGAGTCCCGTGACGTTTCGAGCAGGGGGTGGACCGGTGGAGCACCGCGGGGTACTCGGGGTCGTCGGGTGTGCCACGGACGGGGTCGAGCAGCTGCGTGCGGGCCTCGTACGGCCCGCGATGGCTCGCGGGTGGCAGGTGGCCGTGACGCTGACTCCCACGGCCGCTCGCTGGCTGCGCGGTGGCGACGAGATCGAGCGCCTGGAGAGCCTGACCGGCCTGCCGGTACGCGACACCCCACGCCTGCCCTCGGAGCCTCGCCCGCACCCGGTGGCCGACTGCTGGATCGTCGCCCCGGCCAGCGCGAACTATGTGGCGAAGCTCGCGGCCGGCATCGCGGACAACCAGGCGCTGACCCAGGTGGGCGAGGCGATCGGCACCCTGGACGTGCCGGTGATCGTCTTCCCGCGCATCAACGCGGCCCACGCCCGGCACCCGGCCTGGGACACCCACATCGAGACCCTCCGCAAGGGCCAGGTGGAACTCGTCCACGGCCCCGAGATCTGGCCACTGCACGAGCCGCGCCAGGAGCCCGCCGACCGTGACATCCCGTGGGACCAGATCCTGGCCACCCTCGACCGCTGCGCTGCACCGGCTTGAGCGCGGCAGGAGCCCCGTTCAGCGCCCGTACGCTGACCGGCAGTTGAGTTCGTGTTGTGGTGAGCGGGGGAGTGGGCCGGTGGAGCACCGCGGGGTAGGCGGGGTCGTGGGATGTGCCGCGGATGCCCTCGAGTACATACGTACGGGCCGAACAGCCTCCGCGATGGCCGCCGGGGAGCCCGCGGCGTGACCGGCACCACGGAGGCCCTCGGCGGGCCGGCCGCAGTCGACGGTGCGGCACGCAATGTCACGCGCCCGTTCTACCTGTACGCCGTGCTCGCCAACTCGTTGTTCCAGCGCGGCGTCTTCGTCCTCTTCCTCTACCAGCGAGGCTTCTCCGCCGGGCAGGTGGCCCTGCTGCAGACGCTGCTCTTCCTGGTCAGCGGACTTGCGGAGATCCCGACGGGAGTCATCGCCGACCGGATCGGCAGGCGTGCCGGCATCGCGATCGGCCAGCTGCTGATCGCCGGATGCCTGCTCGGCCAGGGGATGTCCTCCCACTACTGGGTGTTCCTCGCGCTGTTCATCGGGCAGGGCGTGGGCATGGCATGTGTGTCCGGCTCGGACACCGCCCTGCTGTACGACCTGCTCGTGCGCCGTGGGGCGACGGCGGACTACGTCAAGATCAAGTCCCGGTTCACCATGCTCGGCACGGTCACCTCGGGAGCCGCCATCGTCGTCGGCGGTCAACTTCAGCAGATTTCCTGGGGAGTCGTCTACGCCGGATCGGCGGCGTGCCTCGTTCTGGCCGCGGTGGTGCTGAGGTCACGCGTGCCCGAGATCCGCGGCGCGGACGCGGTGGACGAGCAGCACGGAACCGAGGAGCACGGCGACGACACAGCGTGGCGGGCGATGCTTCGGGTGGCCACGCCGGCTCTCGTGACGCTGGTCGTGGTGTCCGGATTGATGCACGCGACGTTGACGCCGTACATCATCTTCGCGCAGAAGACCCTCTCCGATCAGGGAGCGAGCACCGCATGGGTCAGCGTGGTCATAGCGGCGGGATTCCTCGCCGGCGGGCTCACTCCGCTCCTTGCGGACCGCGCGGACCGGCGCATCGGGTACCGGGTCATCGTCCCCGTGTCCCTCCTGGCGCTCGCCGCCGCACTCGGCCTGAGCGGCCTCGGCCTCGTCTGGGTCACGGTCGCCGCGTTCCTGGCCCTGGTCGGGATTCCCGAGATCACCGCCGTGCTCGTGGACAACCTGTTCAACGAGGCCGTGCCGTCGCGCCACCGGGCGAGCCTTCTGTCGATGATCGCGTTCGTGGAGTCGGCCCTCATCGGTATCGGCTACCTCGTCCTCGGCGCCCTCATGGACGCGCTGGGCTCCAGCCTGGGCATGGCCACCTACGCCGCGGTCCCCCTGCTGGCATGCCTCCTGTGGCTCCCGGTGCTCTTCCGAGGGGCACGGGTGACCGCAGTCGACGCACGGGTGACCACGGGCACGAACGGCTGAGGCTGAATCCGCCCTGCGAACGACGAAGGCCCAGGTTGAGGAAAATCCTCTGACCTGGGCCTTCGCCATACAGAGCGGGCGACGGGAATCGAACCCGCGTAGCTAGTTTGGAAGACTAGGGCTCTACCATTGAGCTACGCCCGCAACGTGCGCACCGCAGGAACCACCAGCTGGTGGCGGCCGCGGCGCACATGCATCGTAGCGGGTCCGTGCGGCGCGGCGCACACCCCATATGTGCTCCCCACGCACACCCGGCGACCTGCGGCGGGGTCCGGCCCCGTAAATGCGGCGGCCCGGGGAGCGGCGGGCATGTACCCTACGTGTCGCACCGACGGGGTGTGGCGCAGCTTGGTAGCGCGTCCGCTTTGGGAGCGGAAGGCCGTGGGTTCAAATCCCGCCACCCCGACCATCTGGGACGACCAGCACGGACTGGCACACCGACCAGAGTCAAGCCAGGGTCAAGATCGCCTTTTGGGGCGCGTACCCGCTGCGGTTACTATGCAAGCTGCGCGCCCGTGTGCCATCCCGTGAAACCCACCACGAAGCGGTCCCGGCTAACGCGCATCCGCTGCAGCTGTCTGGCTCAGCAGAAACCTAAAGCAGTCAGCCACAAGGAGACCGAACCGTGAAGAGCGCCGTGGAGACCCTGAACCCCACCCGGGTTCGGCTCAGCATCGAGGTGCCCTTCGAGGAGCTCAAGGACAGCCTCGACGCGGCGTACAAGAAGATCAACCAGCAGGTCACGGTGAAGGGCTTCCGTAAGGGCAAGATCCCCAACCGCGTGATCGACCAGCGCTTCGGTCGTGGCGCTGTGCTGGAGGAGGCCGTCAACGACGCGCTTCCGAAGTTCTACACGCAGGCCGTCAACGAGGCCGAGCTCAACGTCCTGGGCCAGCCCGAGGTGGACATCACCGAGCTGAAGGACAACGAGACCCTCAACTTCACCGCCGAGGTGGACGTCCGCCCCGAGATCGAGATCCCGGACTACTCCGGCATCGAGGTCGAGGTCGACGCCATCGAGGTCACCGACGAGGACATCGACAAGTCCGTCGAGCAGCTCCGCGAGCGCTTCGCCTCGACCTCCCCGGTCGAGCGCGCCGCCGCCGAGGGCGACGTCGTGACGATCGACCTCGAGGCCAAGGTCGACGGAGAGGTCCTCGAGGACGGCGTCGCCAGCGACGTCTCGTACACCATCGGCTCCGGCGAGCTCCTCGAGGGCATCGACGAGGCCGTGACCGGTCTCGAGGCCGGCGGCGAGGCCACCTTCACCTCGCAGCTCAAGGGCGGCTCGGCCGAGGGCAAGGACGCCGAGGTCACCGTCAAGGTCTCGCAGGTCGCCGCGCGCGAACTGCCGGAGCTGGACGACGACTTCGCGCAGCTCGCCTCCGAGTTCGACACCCTGGAGGAGCTGAAGGCGGACAGCCGCAAGCGCCTCGCGAACATGAAGGAGTACGACCAGGCCACGCAGGCCCAGGAGCGTGTCCTGGAGAAGCTGCTCGAACTGGTCGAGGTCCCCGTTCCCGAGAAGCTGCTCGCGGACGAGGTCAACACCCGTAAGCACAACCTCGAGCACCACCAGCTCGGCCAGATGGGCCTGAACCTGGAGCAGTACCTCCAGATCCAGGGCAAGACGGTCGAGGAGTTCGACGCCGAGACCGGCGAGCAGGCGGTCAAGGGCATCAAGACGCAGTTCGTCCTCGACGAGCTCGTCAACAAGGAGAAGCTGAACGTCAGCCAGGAGGAGCTCACCGAGCACCTCATGCGCCGCGCCGCCTCCTCCGGCATGTCCCCCGACCAGTTCGCCCAGGCCGTCGTCGAGGGCGGCCAGGTCCCGATGCTGGTCGGCGAGGTCGCCCGCGGCAAGGCCCTCGCGGTCGTCGTCGAGGCCGCCACGGTCAAGGACACCAACGGTGAGGTCGTCGACCTGAGCGACGACGAGGACGAGACCGCCGAGACGGTCGAGGCCGCTGCCGAGTCCACCGAGGACGAGGCCGAGGCCAAGGCCTGAGCCTGACGGTTCCTGTACGGGCCCCCGGACGCACACCGCGTCCGGGGGCCCGTTCCGTTCCCGGCCCAGGACGGGGCCCGTTCCGTTCCCCGGCCGCCGGCCGGGCAGGCGGGGCGACCTGCGCTCACAGCGAACAGTTCCCTTACCGGGATTCTCCGCGACGGCCCGCGCGTTAGGGTCCATGAATACGAGGGCAGGGGAGTCCCCGAAGCCGCCAAGATCGGCGGCGCGACGCGGGCCCCCAGGCCCGAGCAGAAGACGTGAGACGGCCCGGTGCCGTCGTAAGACGAGCAGGTGGATACGTGACGAATCTGATGCCTTCAGCCGCCGGCGACCCTTCCATCGGTGGTGGCCTCGGCGACCAGGTCTACAACCGACTGCTCGGCGAGCGGATCATCTTCCTCGGCCAGGCGGTCGACGACGACATCGCCAACAAGATCACCGCACAGCTGCTGCTCCTTGCCTCCGATCCGGAGAAGGACATCTACCTGTACATCAACAGCCCCGGCGGCTCGATCACCGCGGGCATGGCGATCTACGACACCATGCAGTACATCAAGAACGACGTGGTGACGATCGCCATGGGTATGGCCGCCTCGATGGGCCAGTTCCTGCTGAGCGCGGGCACCCCCGGCAAGCGCTTCGCGCTGCCGAACGCCGAGATCCTGATCCACCAGCCCTCCGCGGGCCTCGCGGGTTCCGCGTCGGACATCAAGATCCACGCCGAGCGGCTGCTGCTCACCAAGAAGAAGATGGCCGAGCTGACGGCCTTCCACACCGGTCAGACCGTGGAGCAGGTCACCCGCGACTCGGACCGCGACCGCTGGTTCGACCCGCAGGAGGCCAAGGAGTACGGCCTCATCGACGACATCATGCCCACGGCCGCCAACATGCCGGGCGGCGGCGGCACCGGGGCCTAAGAGGCTCTGAGCCTCAGCCCCGCGCAGCCGACCCTCAGCTCACTTCAGGAGAACCCAGTGAACGACTTCCCCGGCAGCGGCCTCAACGGGCGTGCCCAGGCCGAATACCAGGGCCCGCGCGCCGAGTCGCGCTATGTGATCCCGCGCTTCGTCGAGCGCACCTCGCAGGGTGTGCGTGAGTACGACCCGTACGCGAAGCTCTTCGAGGAGCGCGTGATCTTCCTGGGCGTCCAGATCGACGACGCCTCCGCCAACGACGTCATGGCGCAGCTCCTGTGCCTGGAGTCGATGGACCCGGACCGCGACATCTCGATCTACATCAACAGCCCCGGCGGCTCCTTCACGGCGCTCACGGCGATCTACGACACGATGCAGTTCGTGAAGCCGGACATCCAGACGGTCTGCATGGGCCAGGCCGCCTCGGCCGCCGCGGTGCTCCTCGCCGCCGGTACGCCGGGCAAGCGCATGGCGCTGCCGAACGCCCGTGTGCTGATCCACCAGCCGTACTCGGAGACGGGCCGCGGCCAGGTCTCCGACCTGGAGATCGCCGCCAACGAAATCCTGCGGATGCGTGCCCAGCTCGAGGAGATGCTGGCCAAGCACTCCTCGACGCCGATCGAGAAGATCCGTGACGACATCGAGCGCGACAAGATCCTCACGGCCGAGGACGCGCTCGCGTACGGTCTCGTCGACCAGATCGTCTCGACCCGCAAGCTGAACAACGCGGCGATCGCCTGAGGTCGTCCGACCACACGGCAGCGTTACTTGCGCCCCCTTGGCGCCCGCGCACGCCGCACGTCGCGGCTGATCCGCCGCGACGTGCGGCGTGCACGCTCAGAGCGAACCGCGCCAAGGGGGGCCCGAACGGGGGGCCCGGCAAGGTACCGTCGGATATGAGGCACCAGGAGCCGCTCGCATGGGCGACTCCCAGGCGAAGGGGAAGCACCTCGTGGCACGCATCGGTGACGGCGGCGATCTGCTCAAGTGTTCTTTCTGCGGAAAGAGTCAGAAGCAGGTCAAGAAGCTCATCGCAGGGCCCGGTGTGTACATCTGCGACGAGTGCATCGACCTCTGCAATGAGATCATCGAGGAGGAGCTCGCCGAGACGAGCGAGGTGCGCTGGGAAGAACTTCCCAAGCCCCGCGAGATCTACGAGTTCCTCGAGGGTTACGTCGTCGGCCAGGAGTCGGCGAAGAAGGCCCTCTCCGTGGCGGTATACAACCACTACAAGCGCGTCCAGGCCGGCGAGTCCAGCGCCCAAGGACGTGACGACGCCATCGAGTTGGCGAAGTCCAACATCCTGCTGCTCGGCCCGACCGGCTCCGGCAAGACCCTGCTCGCGCAGACGCTCGCCCGGATGCTGAACGTGCCGTTCGCGATCGCGGACGCCACGGCGCTGACCGAGGCCGGCTATGTCGGCGAGGACGTCGAGAACATCCTCCTGAAGCTGATCCAGGCTGCCGACTACGACGTCAAGAAGGCCGAGACCGGGATCATCTACATCGACGAGATCGACAAGGTGGCTCGTAAGAGCGAGAACCCGTCGATCACGCGCGATGTCTCCGGAGAAGGCGTACAGCAGGCCCTGCTCAAGATCCTTGAGGGGACGACCGCCTCCGTACCGCCGCAGGGCGGACGCAAGCACCCCCACCAGGAGTTCATCCAGATCGACACCACGAATGTGCTGTTCATCGTGGGCGGCGCGTTCGCCGGTCTGGAGAAGATCATCGAGGGCCGCGCGGGTGCCAAGGGCATCGGCTTCGGCGCGACGATCCGCTCCAAGCGCGAGCTGCAGGAGATGGACCAGTTCGAGGACATCATGCCCGAAGACCTGGTGAAGTTCGGGATGATCCCCGAGTTCATCGGCCGCCTTCCCGTCATCACGTCGGTGCACAACCTCGACCGCGAGGCGCTCCTGCAGATCCTCGTCGAGCCGCGCAACGCGTTGGTCAAGCAGTACCAGCGCCTGTTCGAACTCGACGGTGTGGAGCTGGACTTCGAGCGCGAGGCCCTCGAGGCCATCGCCGACCAGGCCATCCTGCGCCAGACCGGCGCCCGCGGACTGCGCGCCATCATGGAAGAGGTCCTGCAGTCGGTGATGTACGAGGTGCCGTCCCGCAAGGACGTCGCCCGCGTCGTCATCACCGCGGACGTCGTCCGCTCCAACGTCAACCCGACGCTGGTCCCGCGCATCGTGGGCAAGACGGACGGGCCGCGCGAGAAGAGCGCGTAGCAGCTCCCGCGGACAGCAAGAAGGGCGCCCGGCCAGTGAGTTGGCCGGGCGCCCTTCTGCGTGCGGTGTCAGCGGATCATCCCGCGACGCGTACTTCCTTGCGCAGGTCACCCGTCAGGTTCGCCGAGTAGTCCAGCGGGGTGCCCTTGCCGTCCTTGGCCGGGATGCCCACACCGATCGTGCTGTGGTCGGCCCAGATGCAGATGTACTGGCGGTCCACCTGGTTCGTCGCCGGGTTCTTCGCCTCCGCCTGCTGGCACTTCATCAGCGCGCCGTCGGCGCCCGCGGGCGAGACCGACTCCGGCGAGCCGAGCATCGTCAGACCCTGCGACTTGTCGTTCTTCAGGTCCGTGAAGACGTCGTCGAGCGCCTGCTTGGGGTCGGCCACCTTGCCGTACATGCCCACGAACGTGATCGCCTTCGAGCCGACCACCTTGGACTTGTCCTGCAGCTCCTCCGCCGAGCGGTTGGAGTAGATGACCGTGACGGACATCGGGTTCTCCATCTTGGAGCTGTCGGCGACCAGCTTCGGCATACCGACCGTCGGCGCGGCCGGCTTCGCCTTGGGCGCGCCGGGGATGAGCTCCATCTGCTGATAGTCGCCAAGGACCTGGTCCTTCGCGTCGATCACATGCGGGCCGTCGTCCTTCAGCTTGCCCTCGCCCGCGACGCTCCCGCCGCCGCCCGAACCACCCGAGCCGCCCTTGTCGTCGTCACCGCCCGCGAACGCGAAGTAACCGCCGACACCGAGCGCCGCCACGAGCACCGCGGAGCCGATGATGATGGCCGCCTTCTTGCCGCCACCGCCGCCCTGCGGGGGCTGCGGAGCACCGTACGGCTGCTGGCCGTACTGGTCCTGGCCGTAAGGCTGCTGACCGTACGCGGGCTGGCCCGGCTGCTGACCGTACGCGGGCTGGCCCGGCGGCGTCTGCGGATAGCCGTAACCGGGCTGCTGCTGCGGCTGACCGTAAGGCTGCTGCGGCTGCTGGCCGTACGGGCCCGGCTGCTGCGGCTGACCCGGCTGCTGGCCATAGGGACCCTGCGGTTCCTGACCGCCGTACGGACCGGGCTGGTTGTAACTCATGATCTGTATTCCTCCATGCTGAAGACGGCTTGGTAATCCAGCACCCTGACCGAAGCGGGGTCTTGGCAAACCGTGCTGACGGAGGCCCCGTTGGTGGTGCGTGACGAGCTACGCGTCAGAGCTTGACGCGTACCTCCTTGCGGAGTTTCGCCGTGAAATCGGCGGCTTCCTCGGGCGTCGTGCCCTTGCCGACCAGCGCACCGGCGACATTGATGTGCGTCACCATCGCGACCGTGCTGTAGTCGGCCCAGATGCAGATCGGGAGCGAGAACTCCTTCGGGCCGCCCTTCGCGGTGCCGTCGCCGTCCGGGTTCTTGAACTTGGCTTCCTGGCACTTCATCGCGGCGCCGTCCCGGTTGAACGACTTGGGACTGCCGACCAGCTCGCCCTTCTCGGGCTCCTTCGCGGCCTCGGCCTTCATCTGCGCGAAGGCCTTGTCGACGACCGACTCCGGGTCCTCGATCTCGCCGTAGACACCGGCGAAGGCGAGGTTCTCCTGGTTGAAGTCCTTGCCGGCCTGGTACTCGGCGTCGACGTCCTTGGGGTTCTTGACCCCCCACTTCTCCGCGTCCTTGGTGTCGTCACCGCTGAACGTGCCGCCGCCCCCGTCCTGCTTGGCGAACTTGCCGTCGAGCACCGACTCCGGCGCCGTCAGCTTGTGCGGTCCGTCATCGGCGACATCCGCGCCGGAACCGCCCATGAACCACCAGACACCGCCGCCTATCGCCGCGAGCGCGACCACCGCGCCGACGATGATCCCGATCTTCTTGCCGTTCCCGCCCACCGGTGGAGGCGGCGGGACCTGGCCGTAGGGCGCCTGTCCGTACGGCGGCTGCGGCTGCTGGCCGTAGGGCCCGGGCTGCTGCGGCTGGCCGTAGCCACCGTTCTGCGCGGGAGCGCCGTACCCGGGCTGCTGCGGCTGCTGCGGATACCCGTAGCCCGGCTGCTGTGGCGGCTGCTGCGGGTAGCCGCCCTGCTGCCCGTACGGGCCGGGCTGCTGCGGCTGGCCGCCGTATGGGCCCGGCTGCTGGTAACTCATGCGGTGGGTTCCCCCTCCAGATGCTTATGCGTTCCGAACATCCTGGCGGAAGCGGTCGCCGAGCGGGGCGGCGGGGGTCACACCGTTACCGAGAATTCCGGTTTCGGGACGGGGCTGTGACACCTCTAAACTGTGCGTCGTGACCGAGAACACTCAGCAGCAGCACGCCAGCATCCCCGAGCCCGAACTGCCGAAGACGTACGCGCCGGCCGAGGTAGAGGGGGAGCTGTACGAGCGCTGGGTAGAGCGCGGTTACTTCACTGCCGACGCCAAGAGCGAGAAGCCGCCGTACACGATCGTCATCCCGCCGCCGAACGTCACGGGCTCGCTGCACCTGGGCCACGCCTTCGAGCACACGCTGATCGACGCCCTCACCCGCCGCAAGCGGATGCAGGGATACGAGACGCTGTGGCAGCCGGGCATGGACCACGCGGGCATCGCGACGCAGAACGTCGTCGAGCGCGAGCTGGCCAAGGAGGGCAAGTCCCGGCACGACCTGGGCCGTGAGGCCTTCGTCGAGCGGGTCTGGCAGTGGAAGGACGAGTCCGGCGGGCAGATCGCCGGCCAGATGCGACGCCTGGGCAACGGTGTCGCCTGGGACCGCGACCGCTTCACCATGGACGAGGGGCTCTCCCGCGCCGTCCAGACCGTCTTCAAGAAGATGTTCGACGAGGGTCTGATCTACCGCGCCGAGCGGATCATCAACTGGTGCCCGCGGTGCCTCACGGCCATCTCGGACATCGAGGTCGACTACCAGGACGACGACGGCGAGCTCGTCTCCATGAAGTACGGCGAGGGCGACGAGACCATCGTCGTCGCGACCACGCGCGCCGAGACGATGCTCGGTGACACCGCGGTCGCCGTCCACCCGGACGACGAGCGCTACGCGCACCTCGTCGGCAGGCAGATCAAGCTGCCGCTGACCGGACGCTCCATCCCGGTCGTCGCGGACACGCATGTCGACCCGGAGTTCGGCACCGGTGCGGTCAAGGTGACGCCCGCGCACGACCCGAACGACTTCGCGATCGGACAGCGTCACGACCTCGAGTCGATCGAGGTTCTGGACGAGCGCGGCATCATCACCGCGCACGGTCCGTTCGAGGGCCTCGACCGCTTCGAGGCGCGCTCGGCGATCGTCGCCGCGCTGCGCGCCGAGGGCCGGATCGTCGCCGAGAAGCGGCCGTACGTCCACTCGGTCGGGCACTGCTCGCGCTGCAAGACGACGCTGGAGCCGCGCCTTTCGCTGCAGTGGTGGGTCAAGGTCGAGCCGCTCGCGAAGGCCGCCGGTGACGCGGTCCGCGACGGCCGCGTGAACATTCACCCGGCCGACCTGACGCAGCGCTACTTCGACTGGATCGACAACCTCAACGACTGGTGTATTTCACGGCAGTTGTGGTGGGGTCACCGCATCCCGGTCTGGCACGGTCCGAACGGCGAGAGCGTCTGCGTCGGTCCGGACGAGCAGCCGCCGAGCGGTGAGGGCTGGACGCAGGACACCGACGTCCTCGACACCTGGTTCTCGTCCGGCCTGTGGCCCTTCTCCACGCTGGGCTGGCCGGAGAAGACGCCGGACCTGGCGAAGTTCTATCCGAACTCCGTCCTGGTCACCGGTTACGACCTGATTTTCTTCTGGGTCGCCCGGATGATGATGTTCGGTCTGTACGCGATGGACGGCGAGGTCCCGTTCCGCACGATCGCGTTCCACGGCATGGTCCGTGACGAGCACGGCAAGAAGATGTCGAAGTCGTTCGGGAACGCGGTCAATCCGCTGGACTGGATGGACAAGTACGGCTCCGACGCGCTGCGCTTCACGCTCGCGCGCGGCGCCAACCCGGGCACCGACGTCCCGATCGGCGAGGACTGGGTCCAGGCTTCGCGCAACTTCGCGAACAAGATCTGGAACGCGACCCGCTTCGCGCTCATGAATGGCGCCACGGTCGAGGGTGAACTCCCGCCCGCCGAGCGCCTGTCGGCGACCAACCGCTGGATCCTGTCGCGGCTGAACGAGGTCGTGGCCGAGGTCGACGGGCTCTACGAGGACTATCAGTTCGCCAAGCTCAGCGACGCGCTCTACCACTTCGCGTGGGACGAGGTCTTCGACTGGTACGTGGAGCTCACCAAGACCACGTTCATGGCGGGCGGCCAGGAGGCCGAGGACACCAAGCGGGTCCTCGGTGAAGTCCTCGATGTCACGCTGAAGCTGCTGCACCCGGTCGTCCCGTTCGTGACGGAGACGCTGTGGACCACCCTGACCGGTGGCGAGTCCCTCGTGGTCGCCGACTGGCCTGTCGATTCCGGCTTCCGGGACGCGGCCGCGGAGAAGGAGATCGAGACGGTTCAGTCCCTGATCACCGAGATCCGCCGCTTCCGTACGGACCAGGGTCTGCAGCCCGGCCAGAAGGTCCCCGCCCGTGTGGACCTGACCGGCACGGGTCTCGACGCCCACGAGCCGGCCATCCGCCAGCTCCTGCGTCTGCAGCCGGAGGGCGAGGGCTTCTCCGCCACCGCCACGCTGCCGGTCGCGGGAGCCACGGTCGCGCTTGACCTCTCGGGCACGATCGACGTGGAGGCCGAGCGCAAGCGTCTGACCAAGGACCTCGCGGCGGCCGAGAAGGAGGTCGCGGCGGCGAACGGCAAGCTCGGCAACGAGGCGTTCCTGGCCAAGGCTCCCGACCAGGTGGTCGACAAGATCCGTGGCCGGCTCAGCAAGGCCGAGGCCGATATCGCCCGTATCCAGGGGCAGTTGGAGAAGCTGCCGGCCGCGTAGCCGGTCGTACGTCCACGAAGGCCCCCGAACCTGTCGAGGTTCGGGGGCCTTCGGCGTCGTACCGCAGAGGTCAGTGGCGCAGAGGTCAGTGGCGCAGAGGTCAGTGCCGCACCGCGGTGAGCACCAGTGTCCGGACCGCGAGGCCGGCCGCGACGAGCGTCGTCACGGCGACGATCGTGCCGAGGACGGCGAGGAAGGGGGCGCCGCTCACGGCGAGCGCCGCTCCGGGGACGCCGATCGCGGCGGCGTTCAAGGGGCGTGCGTACATGGCTGAACTCCTTTGCCCGGCAAGGGAATCGAGAGGGCTGTCAGGTGGGGTGGTCAGGGCGGGTGGTCAGGTGGCGTACCAGTGCTCCTGGCGGCGCAGCGCGAGGTCGATCAACGACTTCACGTACACCGCCTGCCGGAACATGTCGTAGAGCAGTTCGGGCACCAGGAGGGCGGCGAGGAGCACGGCCCGCGGGCCCGCGCCGCGGACGGTCACCGCGCGTTCCACGACGAAGATGAGGGTGATCGCGGTCCAGAACGGGGCCGCGCCCTGCCAGCCGTTGACCGACAGGTTGAGGACCGCGAACAGGACGAAGCAGGCCAGGGCGAGGGTGCCGAGGCCGAGCAGGAACTGCTGGCGGAAGTAGTACGCGGTGACGGGGGTGCGCCCGTAGTCGCGCAGGTTCTCCAGGGCGCCGCGCTGCCACCGCATCCGCTGGTGCCACAACGCGGGGACGGACGTCATGACTTCGGTGACCAGACGGCAGCCGTCGGGGGAGACCGTGCGGTGGCCGAGGGTCTTCACGGCCTTGGTGATCTCGTCGTCCTCGGTGAGCGAGGCGAGGCTGTAGCAGCCGGTGCCGCCGCCGAGCAGACCCGCGCGCCGGGCCGCGCGCACCTCGCGCAGGACCGAGGCGCGGAACAGGGTGCCGGTGCCGGTGAGGACCACGGCCTCGTTCCCCCTGCGGTGGATCTCGTGGGCGTAGCGCTGGTACTCCATGCGCTGCAGGAGTCCGAGCGGTCCGCCGCCCTGCTCGCCGTAGAAGACACCGCCGACGGCGCCCACTTCGGGGTCGTCGAGGGCAACGGCCGCGGTGCGTACGAAGTCGGGGGCGAGCACCGTGTCGGCGTCCTGGACGAGGACCAGGGCGTCGTCGGCGAGCTCGGTGAGGAGCGGTTCGAGGGCCTGGTTGAGTGCGCCGGCCTTCTTGTCGCGGTTGGCGACGGGCACGAACACCTCGGCGCCGCACCGCTCGGCGATCTCGGCGGTGGCGTCCGTGCAGTTGTCGGCGAGGACGACCACACGGTCTGGGCGGCGGGTCTGGCGGTACAGGCCGGCGAGCGTGGCGACGATGCGGTCCTGCTCGTCGTGCGCCGGGACAAGTGCCACCAACTGCATTTCCACGCCTCCACTCGTACTTTCGGCCGATACGGGTGGATCGTGACAGGTCTCGGTGGCGGGGGACGTGCCGCTTGGTTGCGGATGGGTTGCAGGGGCCTGTGAGGGGTCCGGCTAGGAAGAGCCCGGCGGCCGGTACCGGTAGCCGATCGAGCGCACCGAGCCGATGGGGACGGCCTGTCCGGTGGCCCGGCTGATCTTGCCGCGCAGCCGGTGCACCGCGTACTTGACCCGGCCCGGGTCGGCGTCCGGCTCGTGCCAGACCAGGTCGAGCAGCTGCTCGCGCGTGAGCACCTGGCCGGGGTTGCGGGCGAAAGCGGTCAGGAGGTCGAGTTCGAGTACGGACAGGTCGAGGAAGTTCCCGTCGGCGACGGCCTCACGTGCGGCGAGGTCGACCGTGAGCCAGCCGTCCTCGATCAGCTGGGTCTTGCGGGGTGCGGGGCGGCCGCGCCGCAGCCGCGCCTGCAGCAGCGGGCCGACCACGCGCTCGGGAGTGCACGGTGTGAGGTAGTCGTCGGCCCCGGCCTCCAGCGCCCGGACCGCGTCGTCGGCGTCGTACGCCGTATCCACGACCAGGAGCGGCAGTTCGCTCATGTCCCGTACGCGGTCGATGACCCGCCACGGGCTCAGGCCGGCCAGCCGGAGGCTCAGCACCATGGCGTCGGGGCGGTGGCGGAACAGGGCACGCAACGCCTTCCGGCCGTCGTGCACGATCTGCATGTCGACCGGAGTGGCCTCGGCGACACGCAGGAACAGTGCGCGCATCTCGACGGCCGTGTCCTCGGGGACGGCGATGAGCACCAGGGGCGGGCGCGCTCTGCCCGCCGTGTGCCGGTGGGTCATGCGGTCCGCAGGCCGAGCCGTTCGAGCTCCGCCTCCGCCAGGAGGTCGAGCGTGTCCGGGTCGCCGCCGCGCCAGCCCTCCGCGAGGCTGCCCGCGCTCGCGTCGGGGAGGTCGGCCGTGCGGGCCAGGGAGGCGACCTCGTCGAGGGGGCGGAGCAGGGCGCGCAGGGCGAGGAGTTCGCGGCCGTCGTCCGATGCGGCCAGCTCCTGGGCCGCGACCGCCTGGCGCGACCAGCGCAGGCGCCGGGGGAGCCAGAGCGCGAGGACCAGGCCGACGGGCAGCAGGAACAAGGCGAGGGAACCGGTCAGGGCGAGGGCGTCGACCGCGGTTCCCCCGTTGTCACCGGCGTCCGCGAGCTTGTCGCCCGCGCCCGCGACGTTGCGGAGCGCCTCGTCGAGTTTGCCGCCCACGAACGGCACCTTCGACGCGGTGCTGCCCGCGGTGGTCAGGCCGGAGCTGAAACGCTCGCCGGCGGTCTCGACATCCTGGGCGGGCCCGGACAGGAGCTGGACGAGCCGGTAGGCGATGAAGGCGAGGGCGGCCCATAGGAGGGCCCACAGGAGGACGGCGCCGTCGCCGATCATCTGGCGCGTACGACGGCCGGGGTTCTGGGCGTACCACATGGGGTGATTGCACCTCCACAGCCGGTGCGATCGTCTGAACCGCGCCGGTGATCAGAACAGCCGGTCGCCGAAACGGGTCAGCACCAGCACCAGGACGGTGCCGTACAGGACGACGGGCCCGGCCCACGAGTTGGCCGTGAGGGCCCGTGCCAAACCGGCGGGCGCGGGCAGGATGCCGGTGTGCAGACAGTGCGTGGTCACGTACCAGAAGAGGGGCAGGACGACCGCCCAGACGAGCATGCACCAGGGGCAGAGCGCGCCGATCACGTAGAGGCACTGGGTGATCAGCCAGACGACGAAGACGAACGCGGCGGTGACTCCCGTCTGGATGCCGAGCCAGATCCGGCGGGGGAGCGCGGCGCCGGACAGCAGCGCGAGGCCGAGGCCGAGGAGGACGGCGAAGGCGGGGAGGCCGAGCAGCATGTTGGGGAAGCCGAGCAGGTTGCCCTGCCAGGTGTCCATCACGTCCGTGCAGCTGAGCACCGAGTTGAGGGAGCAGGCCGGGACGAAGGCGGGGTTCGCCAGGGTCTCGATCCGGTCGTACGTGAGCATCGCGGACGCGAGCGTGCCGAGGGCCCCGGCCACGACGATGAGCACGCTCAGGGCGCGGGTTGCCGGGACGGGGGCGGTGGGGCGGCTCATGAGTCCAGCGTCCCTGGGCCGCGGGGGCCGGCTGTAGATGCGGTGGTCCCGACGAGTCCCTGGTCCGGGCCGTACTTTCGGCCGAGGTGGTGCGCGCCGCTTGACGGATCCGCCCGAGCGGAGTGCCGTAAATCACGTAAATCGGGTACTAGGTCCGTCAAACCGGGCCGAAAGACCCCGGATGATGGAGAGATGCACGACCGGGCAGCGCACGCGTACCGCCGGGTGGCGGCCGCGGGCCGGCGCCGGGCGGAGTCCTGGGCCGGCCGTCCCCGGATCCTGGACGCGCTGACCGCGCTCGGCTGCTTCGGCCTGATGTCCCTGGACATTCCGGGACTCGCCGCGGCCGACAACTCGCTGAACGGCTGGGCCGCGACCGCGGTGCTCGCGGCCGGTTCGGCGACGCTGCTTGTGCGGCGTACGGCGCCTTGGGTGGCGTACGCGGTGGCGCTGGTCTTGCTGGCCTGGCTGCATGAGCTGACGCTCGCGCAGTTCGCGCTCTACTCGCTCGGCCGCTATCGGGGCCGGCGTGCGGGGGTGGCCGGGGTCGCCGTGTACGTGGTCGTGGCCTTCGTGCTGTTCCAACTGCCGGGCTGGCCCGCGCACCGTGGGGACACGCTCGGCGACTTCCTCAGTCTGGTCGTGCCGATCGGTGTGCTCGCGGCAGGGGTCGGGATCGCCGCGAACCGGCAGGATCTGGTGCGGGCCCTGGAGTCGCAGCGGGCCGAGACGGCGGTGCTTCAGGCGGTGCATACGGAGCGCAGCGAGGTCGCGGGCGATGTCCATGACTTCGTCGGGCGTGAGTTGACGCTGCTGTGTGTGCGCTCCGATGTGCTGGCGCGCAGGGCGCGTTCTGGGGCGGACGAGGTGTACGCCGCGCAGTTCGAGGAGCTGGGGGACACGGCTCGGCGGGCCCACACGTTGCTCAACGAGATCATCGTGCGGCGGGCCGACACGGGGATGCCCACGCCGGGTCTCGACGCTCTGCCCGGTCTGGTCGAGCAGAGTGAACGGGCCGGTACGCCCGTGCTGTTGGAGGTCGACGAGGGGGCCGGGCGGTTGTCGCCGTTGCGGCAGGCCGCGGTGTACCGGGTGGCGCAGGAGTGTCTGACGAATGCGGCCAAGCATGCGCCGGGGGAGAAGGTGCGGGTGCGGATAGCGGTGGGGG
>NZ_JAAKZW010000167.1 GCF_011044995.1 Streptomyces mesophilus
CGGCTGGTCCTGGTGCCGTGGATCCGGCAGGCAGGGTGCGCGGACCGCCGCTGCCGGCCTGGATCCGGCGGGCGGGCCGGCAGCGGCCCGCCCCGGAAGATCTGCCGAGGGTCAGTGGTCGTCCCAGTGCCCGTCGTGGCCGGCGTGGCGGTGGCCGTCGTGCACGTAGTCGACGTGGTCGCCGTGGGGTACGGCGACATGGCCGCAGCCCTCGCCGTGCCGGTGCTCGTGGTCGCCGTGCGTGGTGTGCCCGGCCGGTTCGCACTCGTCGATGTGGTCCTCGTGCATACGGTGCAGATGGCCGTCGTGGGCGTAGTCCACGTGGTCCCCGTGCGGGAACGCCACGTGTCCGCAGCCGTCGCCGTGCTGGTGGGCGTGCGCGGAGTGGGGGGCGTGGGCAGTGGTCATGAGGTGCTCCAGAGGGCGCTCGGGCGGCGGCGGGGCGCTCGGTTGCGCACCGCCGCTTGGCATCCTGCACTCCGGTGACCACGGCCTTCGGCAGCGTTCCCGGCGTGTCCGGGTCAGTCGCCCGAGCGCCTGCGGAACGCGGGGCGCGCGGGCCGGCGGAACGCCCCAGGGCACGTGCCGCCCACGCCGACCGGTCCGCGGGCAGGTGCCACGCCCTCTTGGACGCCCACCCGCCCGCTCGCCTCTGCCGTCGCCCACCACGTGCGCCGCGCCCTTCCCCTCGTACGGCCGACACCTCACGTACCGCCTTGGCAGCACCCCGCCCCATGAGGCACGCTTCACCCTCGTGCCCGATCTGTCTGATCACTCAACTCCTGCCGCCAGCCGCATGGTTGTCTGCGGTGACGACGCCCTCGCCCAGCGGCTGGCCGGAGAGCTGCGGGAGGTGTACCGCGGGAAGGTGACGCTCGTCGTGCCGCCCGCCGGCAGCCGGTCCCCGCTTCCCCTGAGCGGCCGCGAACGGGCCGGGGTCCTGCTCGGCAGGGTCTCGGCGGCGCTCGGCCGGGGCCCGGCCGGTACGGCACCCTTGCCGGACGAGGAACAGCGCCTTGTGGAGACCGCCGAGCTCACCGACGAGGTCCTTGCCGAGGCGGGTGTGGCGCAGGCCGCGGCGCTGGCCCTGGTGTACGACGACGACGAGACCAACATCCGCGCGGCCCTCGCCGCACGGCGGTTCAACCCCCGGCTGCGTCTGGTGATCCGGCTCTACAACCGCAAGCTGGGCCAGCATCTGGCCGAACTCCTCGACCAGGCATCGCTGTTGGCGGATCCCGGGCTCGACACCCGCGAGATCTCCACCACGGTGCTCTCCGACGCCGACACCGCGGCGCCCGCCCTGGCCGCCGCCGCAGTGGCCGGCACCCGCAAGGTGCTCCAGGCCGACGGTCTGCTGCTGCAGGCCGTGGAGCGGCAGCCGGGCAGCGACGGATCCGCCCCCGAAGGACTGTGCACGCTGGCGCTGCTCTCCGCCCCGCGCAACGACCCGCAAGGTGCGGACGTGGGCCCTCAACTGCTGCCCGACGACGCGGCGGTCACCTCGGCCGAGGGGCGTGGCGCGGTCGTGCTGCAGGCCGTCCAGCACAACGGTCCGCCGCTGGCACCCGGGCGCCTAGCGGGCCGCAGCGCCCCGTTGCGGGAACTCTTCTCGCGCCGGCTGCGCTGGTCGCTCGCGGGGCTCCTGACCGCGGTCCTCGCCCTGGCGGTCGCGTCCTGGCTCACCGGGGACGACCACCCGCTGCACGCCACGTATCTCACGCTCCTCGACCTGTTCGCCCTGAACGATCCCGCCACGGACGAACCCCACAGCCGCCAGATCCTCCAACTCCTCGCCGCCCTGGCCGGGTTGCTGCTGCTTCCCGTGCTGCTCGCCGCGGCACTCGAAGCCTTCGGCACCTTCCGTACGGCCGCCGCCCTGCGCCGGCCGCCGCGCGGCCTGTCCGGCCATCTGGTGCTGCTCGGCCTCGGCAAGATCGGCACCCGGGTGCTGACCCGGCTGCGCGAACTCGGCATCCCCGTCGTCTGCGTCGAGGAGGACCCGGAGGCCCGCGGTATCCCGCACGCACGCCGGCTGCGCGTGCCCGTGATCATCGGCGACGTCACCGAGGAGGGCGTCCTCGAGGCCGCGAAGATCCACCGCGCACACGCCCTGCTCGCGCTGACCAGCGTCGACACCACCAACCTCGAAGCGGCCCTGTACGCACGCTCGGTCAAGCCCGACCTCGGCGTCGTCCTGCGGCTGTACGACGACGAGTTCGCCACGGCCGTCTTCCGCACCCTGCGCGCCGCGCACCCCGGGGCCAACACCCGCAGCCGCAGCGTCACCACGCTGGCCGCGCCCGCGTTCGCCGCGGCGATGATGGGCCGCAGGATCCTGGGCGCGATCCCCGTCGAGCGCAAGGTGCTCCTCTTCGCCGCGCTCGACGTCGCCGACCACCCCGAGCTCCAGGACCGCACGGTCGCGGAAGCCTTCCGCGCGGGCGCCTGGCGCGTGGTCGCCCTGGACACCTCGGCTCCCGCCCAGCGCCTGCCCGACCTCTCGATCGGCCCGCCTCCGTACAGCCAGGGCCACACCCCCGGTCTCGTATGGGATCTGCATCCGGGCCATGTGCTGAGCTCGGCGGACCGCGTGGTGGTGGCGGCGACCCGGCGCGGGCTCGCCCAACTTCTCGGGCAGCGGCGGGAGTCGGGGCGCGTGGCCGGACCTCGTACGCCTGATGCCGCGGCGCCCGGTCAGGAGTGAGAGCTCAGTCTCGGCTCGCGGTCAGGAGTACGAAGCCGCGGCTCCCGTGAGACCCGCCCCGCCAGGCGCAGCACCGCGTGCAGCAGCACGGCCGTCAGCGTTCCCGCGACCACACCGCTCCCGAGCACCGTGCCCACCCAGCCAGGGAACGCCCCGTACAGGCCGGGTGCGACGACCGGTGCGAGACCTACGGCGAGGGCGAGCGCGGCCACCATGGCCTGCGCGTTGTCGCGTAGTTCGGCCCGGTGCAGCATGTCCGCGCCCATGACCGCGATCATCGCGTAGACGACCAGTCCCGAGCCGCCGACCACCGGCGCCGGTATGCCCGCGAGCAGACGGGGCAGCGGGGCGAGCAGACCGGCCGCGAGCAGCAGGACGCCGGCCGCCGCGGTCACGTAACGGCTGCGTACGCCGGTGAGTTTGGTGAGGCCGACGTTCTCGGAGCTGGTGACCATCAGCGACGTGCCGAAGACCCCGCCGAGGAGGGAGACCGCCGCATCCGCCCGTGCCACGCGCGGCACATCCTGCGCCGGGCGCGGATCCCGGCCGACGGTCTCGCTGTTGAGCACCGTCTGACCGGTGATCTCCGCGAGCGTGGTCAGGCTGAAGATCAGCAGGGGCAGCGCGGCGAGCAGGTCGAACTGCGGTGTTCCGTACGGGAAAGGGCTGGGCAGAGCCCACCCGGAGCCCTCGGCGGGGGTGAACTCCCTGAGGCCGGTCGCCGCCGCGACCAGCGTGCCGGTCACCATCCCGAGCAGCACCGCCGTCTGCCGCCACACTCCGCGCAGCAGGACGAAGGCGGCGAAGGTCGCCCCGATGGTGATCGCCGCCAGGACGACGGCCGAGCGGCCCGGATGCCCCTGCGGGCCGGTGACCAGCTGCGCCGCCACCCGCACCATCGCGATGCCGATGAGCAGCACGGTCACGCCCATGACCAGCGGCGGGAAGAGCCGTACGACGCGGGCGTAGAGCGGGAGCACGGCGAGCAGCAGACAGCCGGCGAGGAGCACGGACCCACTGGCCACCGCCGGTCCGTGGTCCTGCGCGATCTGCAGGAACAGCGCGGCCGCCGCTCCGCCGGGCAGCATCACGAACGGAAGCCGGGCGCCGAATCCGTACCGTCCGAGGGATTGCAGGAGTGCGCCGAGGCCGCAGAGCACGAGCACCGTGCTGAGCAGCGAGGCGGTGCGGGCGGGCGTCAGGTGGAGGGCCGTGGCGGTGAGGAAAACCGTGGAGATGGGCGCCGCGATCATCGCGAGGACGTGCTGCACGGCCAGCGGCGCGAGCCGCCGCAGCGGGATCCGCTCGTCGACGGGGCTGCCGGACCTGCCCACTGAGCTGCCCTTGTCGCTCGTCACGGTCATGCCCCGGCCTCCAGCCACGGCAGCTCCTCGGCGGCGTAACGGTAGGCGCGGAACACGGCGTTGGGCTCGGAGGGGAAGAGGGAGCGGACGGCGGAGTCCTCGTACGCGGCGAACTGCGGGACCACGTACTCCCAGCACAGATAGCCGTCCGCGGTGACCTCGAAGAGGCGGCCCGCCGGGGAGTCGGTGATCAGGGTGTTGCCGTTCGGCAGGCGCTGGGCGGCGCCCATGAACGGCGCGAAGAAGGACTCCTTGGCCGGGTCGTGGTACTCCCACACCACCTTGCCGCTCCCCCGCTCGATCTCGATGACACGGGAGTACGGGACGTCCGAGCCGGGGCGGAAGACGCCGTTGTCGAAGACGAGGAGGTTGCCGCCGGGCAGCTCGGTCGGGTGGTGCTGCTGGGAGACGGTGCCCGGGTCCGTGCGCCACAGGACCTCGCCGGTCGCGCGGCTGATCACGATCACGGCGGAGGTGCTGCGCAGCGAGGCGACGATGTTCCCGTCGGCCAGCTCCGCGACGGAGTTGATCAGTGGCCAGTGCTCGCGGGCGTAGTCCGGGTGCAGCGCGTAGGCCTCCCGGTCGAGGTGTTCGGCGGCGCGCCACGACCAGAGCTCGGTGCCGTCGGCGTCGACCTCCTTGATGGTGTCGGCCCACACGATGCCGCCGTCGGCCTCGGAGCCCGGCACTCCGCCGCGTACCGCGTCCGCCGCGGCGCCGGTGAGCGGTTCGAGCGCGGCGTACAGGATGCGGCCGTCGTCGAGGTGGTTCGCGTCGTGGTGCTGGAGCGGATCGCGGTGCTCGCGCAGCACGGTGCCGTCCGGGGCGGCCTGGAGCATGACGCCGCCGCGGTACTTGTGCCACATGGGGAAGAGCGCGGGCTCGTCCGGCAGGACGCCGTTGTAGGCCAGGTTCCCGCCGGGCAGGATGCGCGCGTGTCGGCCGGGACGGTACGGCAGCCGCCACTCGTGTACGACGCGACCGTGCAGGTCGACGAGGTGGACCTCGCCGGATCCGGTGAGCGGGGCGAAGAGCGTGTAGCCCGGCGAGGCGGCCTCGCCGTCCAGCGCTATGAGGCCGGTTCCTCGACGGCGGCGGGAGTTCTGGTCGACACGCGGCATGGTGGGGGCCTCTCCAGTGGGTCAAAGTTTCTTTGATGACATCAACTGCCTTAGAAGCTAGGGGGAGTTTGTGTCTGCGGTGTTGCTGCCGTACGAAGCCTCTTTCCGCGGGTGCGTAGGCTGGCCGGCGGCGGTGGGGAGAGTGCGCAGCGGAGGGGAGCCGGCCATGGCGGACGAGGACGCGGGTGGCCCGCGGGTGGGCGCGGGAATCCGCAGGCGGCGCAGGTCACTCGACCTGACGCTTGCGGACGTGGCGGCCCGCTCGGGGCTGTCGTCGCCCTTCCTCAGCCAGATCGAGAACGACCGGGCCCGGCCGAGCATGCGCTCCCTGCAACGGGTCGCGGACGCGCTCGGCACCACGGCGGTGCAGCTGCTCGCCTCGGCGGAGCCACCGCGCACCGTGGATCTCGTACGGGCAAAGGAGGCGTCGGCGCTCGATCCGTCGGACGAGGCCCGCGTCCGGCCCTTGGTGCGCGGCCATCACCAGCTGCACGCCCTCGAGTTCACGGGTGATCACGACGGTACGCGTGAATTCCGGCACCGCAACGACGAGTTGATGTACGTGGCGGACGGCGCCGCCGAGGTGGAGGCGGAGGGCCGCAGCTACCGTCTGGTCCGCGGCGACACCCTCTACCTCACCGGCGGCGTCGCGCACCGCTGGCGGGCCACGGCTCCCGGCACCCGGGTGCTGCTCGTCGCGGTCGCGGACCATATCGAGGCGACGGGGGATCCGCGGGCCTGAGTTCCGCGGCGGCCGGCGGCCGGGCGAACCCCACGCTCGCCAAGGTGAGCGCCAAGCCGAACAGCTGCCGCCCGGTCAGGCCCTCATGGGCGGCCACGACGCCCAGGAGCACACCGGTGACCGGGTTGAGCAGGCCCACGAGACCGACCGTGGCCGCGGGCAGGCGGCGCAGTCCGCCGAACCAGGCCACGAAGGCGAGCGCCGTGCCGACGAGAGCGACATAGGCGAACCCGGCCACGGCAGGAGCGTCGAGCGCCGGCGGACTCCCCTCGACGATGCCCGCGGCCACCAGCAACACCAGTCCCCCGGCCACGAGTTGCCAGGACGTCGACGCCAAGGTGCCGACGCCTTCGCTCCAGCGCTTGGCGAGCAGGTAGCCGCAGGAGGACATGGCCATGGCGCCCGCCGAGGCGAGGATGCCCGCGGGATCGGTCGAGCCGCTCGCGGTGAGCAGCATCAGGCACACCCCGGCGGCGCCGGCGACGGCCGCCGCGAGCTGCCGCAGCCGCGGCCTCTCCCCGACGAGCGGCCACGCGAGGACTGCCATGACCAGCGGGGCCAGGGCCATCACGGTCGAGGCCACGCTGGTCGGCAGCCGCTGCGCCGCGACGTACACGAGAGCGAAGAATCCGCCCATGTTCAGGACCCCGAGGACCAGGGACTTCCACCACCAGGAACCGCTCGGCAGCGTCCGGCTCAGGGCGAGCAGCAGCAGACCGGCGGGCAGGGCCCGGATGGCCGCTCCGTAGAGCGGCCGGTCCGGCGGCAGGAACTCCCCCGTGACGTAGTAGGTCGTCCCCCATGCCACCGGAGCCACCGCCGTGATCAGCGACCACCGCCATATACCTTCCATGGAAGATATATTACCTTCCAAGGAAGGTATCCTGTTCCTCGTGACGGAGAACAATCCACACCCCCTGGACCACGTCGCCCGCATCCAGGCCGAGTGGGCCCGCGAGCGCCCCGACGTGGACGTGACCCCGCAGGCCGTCATCGGCCGGCTGCACCGCCTCGGCGCCCTGCTGACCCGGCAGTTGTGTCTCGTCTACGACAAGTACGGGCTGAGCGAAGGCGAGTTCGACGTACTGGCAGCGCTGCGGCGCGCCGGACGACCCTACGAGCGGGCACCCGGTGAACTGGCCGCGCACACCATGGTCACCACAGGTGCGATGACCAAGCGCATCGACCGCCTGGAACGCAACGGCCTGGTCACCAGGCGCCGGTCGGCCGAGGACGGCCGCGCCCGTGTGGTCGCGCTCACCCCGGCAGGACGCAAGCTGATCGACCGCGCCTTCACCGACCACATGCGCAACGAACGGGCCCTCATGGACGCCGTCTCCCCCGAGGAAGCCGCACAGCTGGAGACGCTGCTGACGGCGTGGCTGGCCCGCCTCGACACCCCGCCCGACCAGCCGCAGCCGCCCACCGCGACCTGAGGAGCGCACCCCTCCCTCTGGAGTGGCGAGCCGGACGACAATCCCTGAGTCTTATGGAGTGCCTCCGAACGGACCGGGTGCGATGCGGAGCGTCGCACCCCCATGGTCCCGGTAGGCCTGTCCTGCCTGAGGTGTACGCGATGCCGGTCGTACCCGCGGACGGACTCCAGGAAAGACTCCCGGAAGGACTCACATGCCTGTCCTGTGCTGCCCTGCCGTAGACGTCCCCGAGCACGTCATCACGCTCGAAGAGACCCTCGAACTGGCCGAACGCATCCACGCCGATCACGACGAGCTCCCCTTGGCGCTGAAGCTCATCACGAACACCGGAGTGCAGACGCGCCACCTGGTGCAGCCCATCGAGACCACCCTGCGGCACCCCGGCTTCGAGGAGCGCAATCTGGTCTACGAGCGTGAGGCCAAGGCCCGGATACCGGCCGTCGTCGAGCGGGCCCTGCGGCAGGCGGACCTCACCGCCGACCAGATCGACGCACTGATCTACGTATCGTGCACGGGGTTCACCATGCCGTCCCTGACGGCGTGGATGATCAACAACTTGGGGTTCAGGTCCGACACCCGGCAGCTGCCCATCGCGCAGCTGGGCTGTGCGGCCGGCGGAGCAGCCATCAACCGGGCGCACGACTTCTGCGTGGCCCACCCGGGGTCCAACGCCCTCATCGTGGCCTGCGAGTTCTGCTCGCTCTGCTACCAGCCCGATGACATCACCGTGGGAAACCTGCTCTGCAACGGCCTGTTCGGCGATGCCGTCGCCGCGGCCGTGGTCCGCTCCGAAGGCGACCGCGGGGTGCTCCTGGAGCGCAACGGCTCCCGTCTGGTGCCCAATACGGAGGACTGGATCGCGTACGCGGTCAAGGCCACCGGATTCCACTTCCTGCTCGACCGCCGCGTACCGGGCACGATGGAGCAACTGGCACCCTCCCTGCGGGAAGTGGCCGCCGAGCAGGGCTGGAACGCCGAGGCCCTCGACTTCTACGTCATCCACGCTGGCGGCCCCCGCATCCTGGACGACCTGTCGCGCTTCCTCAAGGTCGCACCGGACATGTTCGCGTGCAGCCGCGCCACCCTCACCCAGCACGGCAATATCGCCTCGGCCGTCGTACTGGACGCGCTGCGGCGCCTGTACGGCACGGAGAGCGTGCCGGTGGGAGCCCGCGGCCTCATCGCCGGGTTCGGCCCCGGCATCACCGCCGAGATCACGCTCGGCACCTGGCTGGGCTGACCCGACCCTCACGTAACCGCACGACACAGCGTTCGTGCTGCGGCACCCCATGCCGTCATCCGGCACCTCGACCTCGACCTCGACGAGAGGAACACCAGCATGTCCACCAACACCCCCTCCAACCCGCAGCAGTTGACCATCGGCGGCGACATGACCGTCAACCGCCTCGGCTACGGGGCCATGCATCTGACCGGCCACGGCATGTGGGGGCCGCCGGACGACCCCGACCAGGCGGTCGCCGTGCTGCGCCGGGCGGTGGAGCTCGGCGTCACCTTCATCGACACCGCCGACTCGTACGGCCCCGGCGACAACGAGCGCATCATCCGCAAGGCGCTGCACCCCTACCCGGAGGACCTGGTCATCTCGACCAAGGGCGGGCTGCTGCGCTCGGGGCGCGACGACTGGCTCGAGGACAAGGGCGCGCCGTACATCATGCCGTGCGGACGACCCGAATACCTGCGCCAGCAGGTCGAGTTGAGCCTCACCAACCTGGGTGTCGAGCGGATCGACCTGTACCAGCTGCACAGCATCGACCCCACCGTGCCGCTCGCCGACCAGTTCGGTGAGCTGGTCCGGTTGCAGCAGGAGGGCAAGATCCGCCACATCGGCCTGTCCGGCCAGCCCGGGGTCACCCTCGACGACCTCGCCCACGCGAACGCCCATGCGCAGATCACCGCGGTCGAGAACCTGTACAACATCGTCGACCGCGCCGGCGAGGACGTCGTACGCCACGCGGAGCAGCACAACGTGGCCTTCATCCCGTGGTTCCCGCTGGGCCACGGCGGTCTGGTCGGTCCCGACAGTCCGCTGCGGCCGATCGCCGAGCAGTACGGCGCCACGCCCGCGCAGCTGGCCCTGGCCTGGCTGCTCCACCACTCGCCGGCCACGCTGCTCATCCCCGGCACCACCTCGGTGAGCCACCTGGAGCTCAACATGAAGGCGGCCGAACTGCACTTCAGCGCCTCGGACATGGAGGCCATCACGGCGGCCGTCGACGCGGCCGAAGTCCCCGTGTGGCGGCCGGAGCCGGCTGTCGCCTGAGCCTTGGAAACCCCGTGGACCGGAGCCCTGGAAACCCCGTGGAAAGGCAGTAGCGATGACCAGCACGCATCCGAACGCGCTCAAGCTGCGCGAGCTGTACGCGGACCTCTCCAGGATCGGGGAGTTCGTGCACGACGACGTGGTGCTGCATCCGGCGACCCGGGCCGTCGACCCCGCGGTCGGGGACCAGGTGGGCCGGGAAGCGGTCGTCGAGTGGGAGCGCGAGCTCCTCGGCGCCACCGGCGACACCCTGGTCATGAACGTCCAGGACATCACCGCCAACGACCAGTTCGGCACGGTGCTCGGGACGCTCGAAGGGCGTTTCGGTGACGTGCCCTTCGCCCAGGCCTTCTGCGGCGTATGGCGCTTCGAGAACGGCAAGGTCACCGAGCACTGGGAGAACATCTACACCCCGGACCTGCTCGCCTCCCTCGTCCAAGTCGCACCCAGCCGCGCGTGAGAGAGGAAGCCTGAGATGACCGAGACCACCGAAACGGCCGAGCTGCCGGACGACCTGATGGCCCCGTCCCTCGAGGTGCGCTGTGAGGCACTTGGCGCGCTCAAGGACTCCGTACGTACGACAGGCGGCGACGCGGCGGTCGAACGCCAGCATCAGCGCGGCAAGCTCACGGTCCACGAGCGGCTCGAACTCCTCATGGACAAGGGGTCGTTCAGGGAGCTTCAGGGGCTCCGCCGGCACCAGGCCACCGGCTTCGGCCTGGAGAACCACCGGCCGCATTCCGACGGTGTGGTCACGGGCTGGGGCACCATCCACGGCCGCACCGTCTATGTGTACGCACACGATTTCCGGGTGATGGGCGGCTCGCTCGGCGCCACGCACGCTGCCAAGATCCACCGTGTGATGGATCTCGCCGAGGCGTCGGGCGCGCCCCTGATCAGCCTCAACGACGGGGCGGGCGCCCGTATTCAGGAGGGCGTGTCCGCGCTCAACGGGTACGGCGGGATCTTTCTACGCAACGTCCGCAGCTCCGGGGTCATCCCCCAGATCAGCGTCATCCTGGGGCCGTGCGCCGGCGGCGCCGCCTACTCCCCCGCGCTGACCGATGCCGTGTTCATGGTCCGGGGCATCGGCCAGATGTTCCTGACCGGCCCCGCCGTCGTGAAGGCGGTCACCGGTGAGGACGTCACCATGGAGGAACTCGGCGGCGCGGATCTGCACGGCTCCGTCTCCGGTCTCGCGCAGTTCGTGCACGACGACGAGGAGAGCTGTCTGGAGGAGGTCCGCAGGCTGATCTCCTTCATTCCGCACAACAACCGGTCGGTCGCGCCCGAGTACTTCTGCCAGGATCCCGTCGACCGCCGCAACGACGTCCTGACCGACCTGGTGCCCACCGACGGCAACCGCTGCTACGACATGCTCCAGGTCATCGAGGAGATCGTCGACGACGCCAACTTCATGCAGGTGCACGAGACCTGGGCCCGCAACATCCTGTGCGGCCTGGCCCAGATCGGCGGCCAGACCGTGGGGATCGTGGCCAACCAGCCCGCCCACCTCGCCGGCGTCCTGGACATCCACGCCTCGGAGAAGGCGGCCCGCTTCGTGCGGCTGTGCGACGCCTTCAACGTCCCCCTGGTGACACTGGTCGACGTCCCCGGCTTCCTGCCCGGGACCGACCAGGAGTCCGGCGGCATCATCCGGCACGGCGCCAAACTCCTGCACGCCTACTGCGCGGCCACGGTGCCCCGTGTCCAGGTCATCGTCCGCAAGGCGTACGGGGGCGCGTACATCGTCATGGACTCCCCGGCGATCGGCAGCGATCTCTCGCTCGCCTGGCCCACCAACGAGGTGGCCGTCATGGGTCCGGAAGCCGCCGCGGAGATCGTCTTCCGGCACGACATCGCGGCGGCCGACGACGCAGAGGAAGCCCACGCCCGGTACGCCCAGGAGTACCGCGACCGTCTGATGCATCCGCTGCACACGGCCGAACTCGGCTATGTCGACGACATCATCGACCCCCGTGACACCCGGCGGATCCTGGCCGAGTCCCTGGCCGCCCTGCGCACCAAGCGCGCGCAGCTCAGCCACCGCAAGCACAGCATCAGCCCACTGTGACCGCCGTAGGCCAGTAGCCATCCGTACCCCGGCGCCCTGCCATGCCCGGCCTACGCCGGCCCGAGGACCGAGGAGCCGAAGATGACGAGCATCAACATGCTCGGCGCGCACCTGCGCAAAGAGCTGACCATCCTCACCCCCACCTGCACGGCCGAGGACCGCGAGGCCGTCATCCGAGCCCTGTGCCAACACCTCGCCGCCACCACCGCCCCACCAGCCGGCCCCCGCCTGCTCCCCGGCACGACGGCCTACCAGCCGCCGACGTCGTGGACCGGCCCGCCGGCGGCCGGCTGACCAAGCCCTCAGGTGACGTCGAGGGTGCACCTGCTCCGCGTGAGCGAACTCGTCCCCACATAGACGTCGACCGCGCCCGGTTCCACCACGAAAACCCCCGCCGGGTCGCCGGTCCAGAAGCCCAGGTCCTCGGCCGTCAGGTGAAAGCGGACCTCGGTGCTCTCACCGGGCGTCAGGCGTACGCGCTCGAAGCCGCGCAGGCGCCGTACGGGCTGGACGATCGAGGCGGCCCGGTCGTGGACGTACAGCTGGACGACCTCGTCGCCCGGCCGGCCTCCCGTGTTCGTCAGCGTGGTCGTGACCTCGACCGAAGCGCCCGCCATCAGAGCGGCCGCATCGATCGCGGACCGGCTGAGGCGGGGGTCGGACGTGGTGAAGTCCGTGTAGCTCAGGCCGAATCCGAAGGGGAACTGTGGGCCGTCGGGCAGGTCCAGATACTTCGATACGTACTTCTCGTCCGGCCGCGACGCGTCGTACGGGCGCCCCGTGGTCTCCCGGTTGTAGTAGACCGGGATCTGGCCCACGGACCGCGGGACGGTGACCGGGAGCTTGCCGCCGGGGCCGACCGCTCCGGTCAGGATGTCGGCGACGGCGTGACCGGCCTCGATGCCGGGGTGCCACGCCATCAGGACGGCCGCGGCCGAGTCGAGCCAGCCGCCGATCGTCAGCGGCCGCCCGGCCACGAGGACCACGGTGAACGGTGTGCCCGTCGCGGCGATGGCGGCGATCAGCTCCTCCTGGTCACCGGGCAGACCCAGGTCCGCCCGCGTCGCCGCCTCACCGCTGATCGCCGGTGGTTCACCGGCCACGACGACCACCGCGTCGGCGGCCCCCGCGGCCGCGACCGCCTCGGCGATACCGGCGCGTGAGCCGCCCTCGGCGGGCACCCCCTGGGCATGCAGGATCCTGGCCTGCGGGAGCGCGGACTTCAGGCCCTCGACGACCGTGACCGCGGGGAAGCGCTGCCGCGTGTCCGGGATGACCCAAGTGCCCAGGAGATCAACGGAGTCGGCGAACGGGCCGACCACGGCGATCGTACGAGCCCCCGGGTCCAGCGGAAGCGCGGCGTTCTCGTTCTTGAGCAGCACCATGCAGCGCGCCGCCGCTTCCCTGGCCGCCGCGCGGGTGGCCTCGGTCGGTGCGGACAGGGCCGCGTCCTCGGGCACGTACGGACGCTCGAAGAGACCGAGGCGCAACTTCAGCCGCAGCACGCGCGCGACCGCGTCGTCGAGACGCTCCGGTGCGAGCCGGCCGGAACGGAGCAACTCCCGTCCGTGGTCGGCGATGCTGGTGCTGACCATCTCCATGTCGATGCCGGAGCCGAGCGCGAGCCGCCCCGCCTCGGCCGGGTCGGCCGCGTAGCCGTGCACGACCATCTCGGCCACGCCCGCCCAGTCGCTCACCACCACACCGTCGAAGCCCCACTCCTTCTTGAGGACATCGGTGAGCAGATGGGTGTTGCCGTGGGCGGGGATGCCGCTGACGGTGTTGAACGCGGCCATGAAGGTCGCCGCTCCGGCGTCGACGGCCGCCTTGAACGGGGGCAGGTAGAGGTTGCGCAGCCGCTGCTCCGACACGTCGACGGTGTTGTAGTCGCGGCCGCCCTCCGCACCTCCGTATGCGGCGAAGTGCTTGGCGCAGGCCGCTACTTGGCCCTGGGATGCCAAGTCGTCGCCCTGGAAGCCGCGGACCTTGGCCGCCGCGTAGCGGGCCGCCAGATACGGGTCCTCGCCGGAGCTCTCGGCCACCCGGCCCCAGCGCGGCTCGCGGGTGACGTCCACCATGGGCGCGAAGGCCCAGTGGACCCCGTTGGAGCGGGCCTCGCGCGCGGAGACGACGCCGTCCGTCTCGGCGACCGCGGGGTCGAAGGCGGCGGCCTGGGCGAGCGGGATGGGGAAGGTGGTCCAGTAGCCGTGGATGACGTCGAGGCCGAAGACCAGCGGGATGCCGAGGCGTGACTCCTCGACGGCGATGCGCTGCAGGGCGTTGCTGCTCGCGGCGCCGAAGACGTTGAGGACCGAGCCGAGCAGCCCCTTGCGGGCCGCGGCCTCCGCGTCCTCGGTGGCGGCGCCCGCGCCCGGGCCGGTGTCCCAGGCCCAGGCGAGCTGCTGGAGCTGACCGAACTTCTCCTCGACCGTCATCCGGCCGAGCAGTTCCCGGATCCTGTCCTCGTACGGCATGGGCAACGCGTCCTTTCGCGGCGGGAGTTGACGTACGGAGGAGCCCGCCTCCCCCGGCCGTCAGGCGCTGAGGGGAGGCGGGAGAGCCGGGAGTTGCTCAGCCGAGGTTCGCGTCCTGGTAGACGCGCACCGAATCGATCTTGAACTGCTGCGGGAAGGTCACGCTCGCGTCGGGGTGACCGATCCAGGAAGCGCCCACCGCGGTGTTCATGATGATGTGCATCGGGGTGTTGAAGTAGTCGCCGACGGGGGCGAACTGGCAGGTCTGCTGCCCGTCCACGTAGTACGTCAGCTTCGGTCCCGGCTCCCAGACGAGGCCGTACGTGTGGTAGCCGGCCGAGAGGTCCACGGGGCTCGTGTACTTGCAGCCCTGATTGGCCCCGAGGTCCGTGCCGTTGGGGGTGTCGGCGTAGTGGATGGCGTGCTTCACCTCGTACGGGGTGTTCCACATCTCGGCGAAGTCGATCTCGTTGCCGCCCGGGCCGGGCCAGTTGTAGACCTTGTCGCCCTGAAGCCACAGCGCGGGCCAGATGCCGGTGCCCATCTTCGGCACCTTCGCGACGACTTCGATCTTCCCGTACGTGAAGGAGAACCGGCCCTTCGTCCAGACCATGCCGGAGGTGTAGGCCTTGGAGCCGTACTGCCGTTTCTCCGTCGTCAGGACCAGGTTGCTGCTCGCGGTGGTGACGTCGAAGGAGGCGTAGGCCTGATCGGTGCCGGGGCTTATGGTGCCCTCCAGGGCGCCCCACTTCTGCACGTCGAGGGACCCGTCGAAGGTGTCGCCCCAGACGAACTGCCAGTCGGGGGCGGCCTGTTCGGCGGCGGACGCGGTCTGTTCAGTGGTGGATGCGGCGCCGGCCTCGGCGGGTATCGCCACGGCGGCCAGCAGGAGGGCCGCGGTCAGCAGCCTCGCCGTTCTCTTGCGCATGGGACTCTCCTCTTGGTGGGCGTGTGAAGCGGGATCACGTACAGAGGGCCACTCGTGAAGGCGGCGGTCAGGGCGCTCAGCGCAGCTGCGCGTAGACCGTCTCGTACTCCTTGCGCACCTTGTCGCCGCCGGACTGCCGCCAGCTGCGCACGACCGAGGACCAGTCGGACACCGGCTTGTTGCCGCGGACGATCTCGCTCACCGCGCCGCTGAGGATCTTCGAAAGGGCCTGGCCCTTGGCCGCCTGCGTGGCCGCATACAGGCCGACGGTGGGGTCCTCGACAAGGAGCGGGGCGGCCTTGCGGTGGAAGGCGTACTGCTTGTCGACCACGGCCTTGCCGCCCGGGCCGATGACCGGCGGGCTGTCGACGAGGTACTGCATGGGGATCTTGACGTCGGTCCCGCCCCGCTTGGTCGGCGTCGGCAGTCCGTCCTTCATCGTGTAGTCGGTGCCGGATGCGCCGAACTTGCGGAACAGGTGCTCCTCGGTGCCGAACGGCGCCGCCATCCAGTTGGCTATGGCGAGGAGTTGCTTGATCCGCTTCTCGTCGCCCTTCTTGACGCCGGTGACCGCGAAGCTGCCGGGGCCGGTGAACTGCCACCCCTGGCCACCGCCGTCGAACGCGGGGGCCGTCATGGCGCCCACGTCGATGCCCTGGTAGGTGGTGCGCAGGATGTCCCAGGCCGCGTAGCCGTCGACCTTCAGAGCGATCTTCCCGGTGCCGAACCAGTCGCGGCCCTGCTGGAAGGTGGCGCTGAACGCGTCGGGGTGGAACAGCTTCTTCTTGACCATGCCGGCGACCGCGTCGAGCGCCTCGGGATACGCATCGGACTCGACGGCGTTGGTGAACTTGCCGCCCTTGACCGCCCAGCCGTTGGGGGCGCCGGCCATCGCGAGCGCGAACATGAGGGCGCCGCCGCCCGCGACACCCGTGTCGCCGAGCGCCCAGCGTCCCGCCTTGGCGTCGGTCAGGCCCTCGCACAGTTCCAGGAACTCCGCGAAGCTCCCCGGCTGCGGGTTGAGGGAGCGTTCGGCGATCAGGTCGTCGCGGGTGAACATGATGTTGCCGATGCTCGCGCGCGGCGTGGGCAGACCGTAGATCCCGCCGTTGGCGATCATCGGCCGCCAGGAGAACTCCGGGATGTTCGCCAGGAACGGGTACTCCTTGACCGCGTCGCCCGAGAGATACGGGGTGAGGTCGGCGAACTTGGCCTTGAGCACGGCGGGCAGGTTCGGGGTCCAGGACTGGAGCATCACCAGGTCGGGCAGGTCTCCGCCGGCCAGCGTCGTGGTCAGCTTGGTGCCGTAGTCGGCGTCCGGCACGATGTTGAACGCCAGCTCCGCGCCGACCCGTTCGTTCAGCTGCTGCCAGTAGCGGTTGCTGCCGGCGCCCGGCGGCACCGGGGTGAAGGTGTTGACCAGGATGCTGACCTTCCCCGCACCCTCGGCGGGCTTGCCGGAGACGGCGCGGACCAGGTCGGACGGATAGCCGTAGAAGCCGGGCAGGAGGTTCTCGCCCGCGGGCAGATCCGGATCCACCCCGGTGAACGGGACGTACGTCGGCAGCTTCAGCCTGGCGTTGGCGGCAGCGGTGTCCGTGCCGTCGGTGCCGCTGCCGCACGCCGTGACGAGCGGCGCCGCGGCGGCCGCGAGTGACAACGCGCCTGCGCCGCGCAGCAGTCCACGGCGGCTCACGAGTCGGTCCTTGTTCACGTGCGGGTCTCCCCTCCAGGACGGTGTGCACCCGGCTCCCATGCGGCCGGGACACCCTTGAATCCACCGTGATAATGCGCATCACCAGTTGGCGACGGACCCTAGGACCGGGTTTCCGGGCTGTCAACACCTCGTAAAACAAAAGCCTGTTGAGGGATGTGTTGACCCGTCAGCAACCTCTGGCTAGCGTGTGCGGCCTCAACTGATAATGCGCGTAATCAGATTGGACCCCGCTACATGAATGGCACGGAGCCTCCCCGCAAGCGACCGACGCAGGCGGACGTGGCCCGGCTGGCGAAGGTGTCGCCCGCCGTGGTCTCCGCGGTCGTCAACGGCCGTACGGGCGGGGGCGTTCGGGTGGGCGACCGCACCGCGGCCCGGGTCGAGCAGGCGATCCGGCAGCTCGGCTACGCGCCCAACGTCGCCGCCCGCAACCTGGCCGGCGGCCGCAGCGACATCATCGGGGTGTTCACCTACGAGGCGCTGTTCCCGATGGACGCGATGAGCTTCTACCACCCGTTCCTGATGGGGGTGGAGGAGGCGGTGGAGGAGCTCGACTGCCATCTGCTGCTCTTCACCGGCTCGCATGTGGACGGCCGGCGCAGGGCGATCTACAAGAACGGGATCAACACCCTCCAGCACGCCGACGGCGCCGTCATCGTCGGACAGGCCGAGAACCGCGAGGAGCTGACCGCGCTGCTTCGCGAGGGCTTTCCCGCGGTCTTCATCGGCCGCCGCGAACTGCCGGGCGCCGAGGCCTCGTACGCGGCCGCCGACTACAGCGGCGCCACCCGCGGCCTCGTGGAGCGGATCAGCGGGCTCGGCCACCGGCGGATCGCACGGCTGCACGGCGGCTCGGCCCATGAGTCGATCGTGGACCGCGACGCGGGCTTCGCCGCCGCGCGCGAGCAGCTCGCCGAACGGCTCGACGCCGCGGACGTGTTCGTCACGCCCAACGCCGCCGCGGTCACCGAGCTGGTCCCCCGTCTCGTGGAGCAGGGCTACACCTGTCTGATCGCGGACGACTGCGACCGGGCCGCCGACGCGTGCGCCGCGGTGGAGCAGCTGGGCCTGTCCGTGCCGGGCGATCTGTCCGTGGCGGCGCTCAGTGAGTTCTCCCTCGCTCCCACCGCCCGCGATGTCAACACCGTGGTGACGCCCGGCCGGGAGATGGGCGCCGCGGCGGTACGGCTGCTCGCGGACCTCCTCAAGAACCCCTCGGACCGATCACCGCGCCGCACCGTCCTCGACTGCGGCCTCCACGACGGCGACACGCTGGCCGCGCCGCGCGGCTGAGCCTCGCGGCCCGTCCCCCACGCCTGAACCCCGCACCCATCCCC
>NZ_JAAKZW010000168.1 GCF_011044995.1 Streptomyces mesophilus
GCTCCGCCCCCGGACCCCGGCTGCTCAATCGCCGCAGGGGCTGGGTTTGCCGGACCGCCCCCGACCCAGAAGTGGTCGCATCCGTCCCGCGATGGATGTGCGTCGAACCGTCGGCGGGCTAAGTTGGCCGGTATGGCTGACATAGTCCGTGCCACCCGGGCCGATGTTCACGCGCTGGCCGATGTGCTCGCCGATGCCTACGAGGACGATCCGGTCTGGGAGTGGCTCGTGCCACGGGATCGGGTGCCGAGGCTGCGGAGGTTCTTCAGGGATCTGCTGGCCATGCAGGCCGACCGCGAGCGCCTGTGGACCGATATCGACCGGACCGTCGCCGCCGTGTGGTGCCCGCCCGGCGAGTGGAAGGTCGGGGCGGGCGATCTCGTACGGAATCTGCCGGTGCTCGTGCGGACGGGGCGTTCCCGACTGCCGCTGCTGCTCGGGATGTTGCAGCACATGGAGCGCAAGCATCCGGTCGAGCCGGAGCACTGGTACCTCGAGTTCATCGGGACGCATTCGTCCGCGCGCGGAACCGGGCGCGGATCCATGGTCCTGGGAGCGCTGCTCGACCAGGCGGATGCCTCGGGGCTCCCCGCGTACCTCGAGTCGAGCAACGAGCGGAATCTCAGCTTCTACAAGCGGCACGGCTTCGCCGTACGCGAGGAGATCACCTACCGGTCGAGCCCGCCGATGTGGCGGATGTGGCGCGAACCCGGGAACGGAACGCAGGGCTCCTAGGGCCTGTCATAGACAGTCCCTAGCCCGCGAACTCCCACACCAGCACCTCGGCCCGCCCCCGCAGCGCCTCCAGCTCCAGGGACCGCCCGTCCGTGATCCGTACGGCATCCCCGGCCCTCAACTCCGTACCGCCGAGGCGGACTTCGCCCCGTACGACATGGACGTACGCGAACGCCGCGTCCGGCACCGCGGCGCGTTCCGCGGGGCGCAGGCGGCGGACGTGGAGCAGGGCGCCGGCCGCGGGGACCGCGTAGGGCGTGGAGTCGGCGATGCCGCGGACGATCTCGTACGAGGGGTCGCCGCCGGCCGCCGTGGGTGCCAGCCACATCTGCACGAAGACCAGGCACGAGCCGCCGTCGTTGCGCTCGACATGGCGTACGCCCCCGCCCGCGCTGAGCCGCTGCAGATCGCCGGGCTGCACGACGGTCTCGTTGCCCTCCGAGTCGCGGTGGGTCAGCGTGCCCTCGACGACCCAGGTGACCAGCTCCGTATGGCTGTGGGTGTGCTCGTCGAAGCCGGCGCCGGGCGCGAGGTGTTCCTCGTTGCAGGCGATGACCGGTCCGAAGCGGAGATTGTCCGGGTCGTAGTGGGGCCCGAAGGAGAACGCGTGCAGCGACTCGATACCACTCGCCGGCTCCCCGCCGCGGTACCGATCGCCGGAGCGCCGTACGTCCATCACGGACCCACCGTAGCCGCCACAAAGGCGCACGGAGACCGGTCGGTCCTGGACCCGCCACTTAGCCGAGCCGCCCCGATAAGGCAGTCTTGTCCCGTGCCCGAACCCGCAGCGAACCCAAACCCCGACTCCGGAACGCCCCCGGCCGGCGCCGGAGCGCGCCCGGCCCATCCGCACATCGCCACGCTCAAGCGCCTGGAGAAGTCGTCCGGCAGCCTGGCCGCGCAGGCCATCGCGCGCATGGACGAGACGCTGCCCTGGTACCGGGCGATGCCGCCGGAGAACCGTTCGTGGATCGGTCTGGTCGCGCAGGCCGGTATCGCCGCGTTCACCGAGTGGTTCCGGCACCCCGACGCCCCCCAGGCCATCTCGACCGACGTCTTCGGCACCGCGCCACGGGAGCTGACCCGGGCGATCACGCTGCGTCAGACCGTGGAGATGGTCCGGACGACGATCGAGGTCATGGAGACCGCGATCGACGAGGTCGCGGCGCCGGGCGACGAGTCGATCCTGCGGGAGGCGCTGCTCGTCTACGCGCGGGAGATCGCCTTCGCCACGGCCCAGGTCTACGCCCAGGCCGCCGAGGCCCGGGGCGCCTGGGACGCGCGGCTCGAGTCGCTCGTCGTCAATGCCGTGCTGAGCGGTGAGGCCGACGAGGGCGCCGTCAGCCGGGCCGCGGCGCTCGGCTGGAACTCCCCGGAGCATGTCTGCGTCGTCCTGGGCACCGCCCCCGACGGCGACAGCGAGCTGACCGTCGAGGCCATCCGCCGGGCCGCCCGCCACGCGAAACTCCAGGTCCTGACGGGTGTGCTCGGTGATCGCCTGGTCGTCATCGCAGGTGGCAGCGACAATCCCCTCGCGGTCGCGAAGGCGCTGATCGGCCCGTACGCGGCCGGGCCCGTCGTCGCCGGACCCGTCGTCCCCGACCTGCTCGCGGCCACCAGGTCCGCGCAGGCCGCGGCCGCCGGACTCAAGGCGTGCTCGGCCTGGCAGGACGCCCCGCGGCCCGCGCTCGCGGACGATCTCCTGCCGGAGCGCGCGATCGCCTCGGACCCTGCGGCGCGGGAGCAGTTGGTGGAGGAGATCTACAGACCGCTGGAGGAGGCCGGCTCCGCGCTTCTGGAGACCTTGAGCGTCTATCTGGAACAGGCGAGCAGCCTCGAAGGCGCGGCCCGGATGCTCTTCGTGCACCCCAACACCGTCCGCTACCGGCTGCGACGTGTGACAGACGTCACCGGCTGGTCGCCCTCGGATGTCCGGTCCGCGTTCACGCTGCGTATCGCCCTCATCCTGGGGCGTCTGGCCGACGGAGATCCTCAGTCCTAGACTTTTGTCGGGGGTCGACAATTCCCCTGACCGTTCTTCGTCCCTGTCCCCACGGGCGGCGCCCACCGTCCACAAGAGAGAGTGTGAGAGTGCTCGTACTCGTCGCTCCCGGCCAAGGCGCTCAGACGCCCGGCTTCCTGACTCCCTGGCTCGACCTCCCCGGCGCCGCCGACAAGCTCGCCGCTTGGTCGGACGCCATCGGACTCGACCTCGCCCACTACGGCACGCAGGCCGACGCGGACGCGATCCGCGACACGGCCGTCGCGCAGCCGCTGCTCGTCGCGGCCGGACTCCTTTCCGCCGCGGCCCTGGGTGACGTCGAGCCGTCGGCCGTCGCGGGTCACAGCGTCGGTGAGTTCACCGCCGCCGCTTTCGCGGGCGTCCTCGACGAGACCGCCGCGCTGCAGCTCGTACGCAAGCGGGGTCTGGCCATGGCCGACGCCGCCGCGATCACGGAGACCGGCATGGCGGCGCTGCTCGGCGGCGACCCGGAGATCGTGGTCCCGCACCTGGAGAAGCTCGGCCTGACCCCGGCCAACGTCAACGGCGCGGGCCAGATCGTCGCCGCCGGCACCCTGGAGCAGATCGCCGCCCTGGCGGCCGACAAGCCCGAGGGCACCCGCCGGGTCATTCCGCTGCAGGTCGCCGGCGCGTTCCACACGCACCACATGGCGCCCGCGGTCGAGACGCTGCGCAAGGCCGCCGAGGAGCTGTCCCCGGCCGACCCGACGGTCGCCTACGTCTCCAACAAGGACGGCAAGGCCGTCGCCTCCGGCGCCGAGGTCATCGCGCGTCTGGTCGGCCAGGTCGCCAACCCGGTCCGCTGGGACCTGTGCATGGAGACCTTCCAGGAGCTCGGCGCGACGGCGCTCATCGAGGTGTGCCCGGGCGGCACCCTCACCGGTATCGCCAAGCGCGCGCTGCCCGGCGTCAAGACGCTGGCCCTGAAGACCCCCGACGACCTCGACGCTGCTCGCGAGCTCATCGCCGAGCACGCTGCGGCCTGACTAAGGAGCCCCAGAGCAATGTCGAAGATCAAGCCGAGCAAGGGCGCCCCGTACGCCAAGATCATGGGCGTCGGCGGCTACCGGCCCACGCGGGTCGTGCCCAACGAGGTGATCCTCGAGACGATCGACTCGTCCGACGAGTGGATCCGCTCCCGCTCCGGCATCGCGACCCGGCACTGGGCGAGCGACCAGGAGACCGTCGCCGCGATGTCCATCGAGGCCTCCGGCAAGGCGATCGCCGACGCCGGGCTCACCGCCGACAAGATCGGCGCCGTGATCGTCTCGACCGTCTCGCACTTCAAGCAGACCCCGGCCGTCGCGACCGAGATCGCCGACAAGCTGGGCACGCGGAAGGCCGCCGCCTTCGACATCTCGGCCGGCTGCGCGGGCTTCGGCTACGCCCTGACGCTCGCCAAGGGCATGGTCGTGGAAGGCAGTTCGGAGTACGTCCTCGTCATCGGCGTCGAGCGCCTGAGCGACCTGACCGACCTGGAGGACCGCGCGACGGCCTTCCTGTTCGGTGACGGCGCGGGCGCGGTCGTCGTCGGCCCCTCGGACGAGCCGCACATCGGCCCGACGGTCTGGGGCTCGGAGGGCGACAAGTCCGAGACGATCAAGCAGACCGTCGCCTGGACCGAGTACGACAGTGCGGTCCACAAGTTCCCTGCGATCACGCAGGAGGGCCAGGCGGTGTTCCGCTGGGCCGTGTTCGAGATGGCGAAGGTCGCCCAGCAGGCGCTGGACGCGGCCGGAATCAGCGCGGACGACCTGGATGTCTTCATCCCGCACCAGGCCAACATGCGGATCATCGACTCGATGGTGAAGACTTTGAAGCTGCCGGAGCATGTCACGGTCGCCCGTGACATCGAGACCACCGGCAACACCTCGGCCGCCTCGATCCCGCTCGCTATGGAGCGGCTTCTGGCGACCGGGGAAGCCAAGAGCGGCGACACCGCGCTCGTCATCGGCTTCGGGGCGGGTCTCGTCTACGCAGCCTCCGTCGTTACCCTCCCCTAGGCACCCTGCACGGACCATTCCGTACGGGACCCTGCCACCTCACTGATACACAAGAAGGAGCGCCAACATGGCCGCCACTCAGGAAGAGATCGTCGCCGGTCTCGCCGAGATCGTGAACGAGATCGCCGGTATCCCGGTCGAGGACGTCCAGCTGGACAAGTCCTTCACCGATGACTTGGACGTCGACTCGCTGTCCATGGTCGAGGTCGTCGTCGCCGCCGAAGAGCGCTTCGACGTCAAGATCCCGGACGACGACGTCAAGAACCTGAAGACCGTCGGCGACGCCGCGTCTTACATCCTGAAGCACCAGGACTGACCTCAGGTCCTTCCTGGCCCGGGTCGGCCCGCAAGGGCCGCCCGTCAGGGCCGGCTGTCTGCCGCCACCTAGCGGTAGTGCCGCTTATTCACCTCTACACGTGGAGAAAGAATTCCTGTGAGCCCGACCAATCGCACCGTGGTCGTCACCGGTATCGGCGCAACCACACCGCTGGGTGGCGACGCAGCATCGACCTGGGAAGGTCTCGTCGCGGGCCGCTCGGGCGTCAAGCCCCTCGAGGGCGAGCGCTTCGCCGAACTGCCGGTCCGTATCGCCGCCCCCGCCGCGGTCGACCCGGGCGAGGTGCTGCCCCGCCCGCTCGCCCGCAAGCTGGACCGCTCGGCGCAGTTCGCGCTGATCGCGGCCAAGGAGGCCTGGGCGGACGCCGGTTACGAGGGCAAGGCGGGCGAGGAGACGGGTGTCGCCCCCGAGCGTCTGGGCGCGGTCATCGCGTCCGGTATCGGCGGTGTGACCACGCTGCTCGACCAGTACGACGTGCTCAAGGAGAAGGGTGTACGCCGGGTCTCCCCGCACACCGTTCCCATGCTCATGCCCAACGGCCCCTCCGCCAACGTCGGTCTGGAGGTGAACGCCCAGGCGGGCGTGCACACCCCGGTCTCGGCCTGTGCGTCGGGCGCCGAGGCGATCGGCTACGCCGTCGAGATGATCCGTACCGGCCGTGCCGACGTGGTCGTCGCCGGCGGTACCGAGGCGGCCATCCACCCGCTGCCCATCGCGGCGTTCGCCAACATGATGGCGATGTCCAAGAACAACGACGAGCCCACCAAGGCCTCCCGCCCGTACGACAAGGGCCGTGACGGCTTCGTGCTCGGCGAGGGCGCGGGTGTCGTGATCCTCGAGTCCGAGGAGCACGCGAAGGCCCGTGGCGCCCGTGTCTACTGCGAGGTGCTCGGCCAGGGACTGTCCGCCGACAGCCACCACATCGCGCAGCCCGAGCCGACGGGGCGCGGCGTTGCCGCGGCCGTGCAGAACCTGCTCGACTCGACGGACCTCAAGCCGGCCGAGCTCGTGCACCTGAACGCGCACGCGACCTCGACCCCGCAGGGTGACATCGCGGAGATCAAGGCGCTGCGCAAGGTGCTCGGCGCGGATCTCGATCACGTGGCCATCTCCGGTACGAAGTCGATGACCGGTCACCTTCTCGGTGGCGCCGGTGGTATCGAGACCGTCGCGACCGTGCTCGCGCTGCACCACCGTCTTGCTCCGCCGACGATCAATGTCGAGGAGCTCGACGAGGAAATCGCCTCGGACGGTGCTGACATCGTGCGGGGTGAGGCCCGGGTGCTGCCCGAGGGCACGATTGCCGCGATCAACAACTCGTTCGGGTTCGGTGGGCACAACGTGGTGCTCGCGTTCCGCACTGTCTGACAGTTCGTTACGAGTAAGGCCCACCCTGTTCGCTCGGGTGGGCCTTCGTCGTATGTACGGGGTCGGGGTGCGGGTGGGCTCAGACGACCTGGTGGAGCCATCTGACCGGGGCGCCCTCGCCCGCGTACCGGAAGGGTTCCAGCTCGTCGTCCCAAGGCTTGCCCAGGAGCTTGGAGAGTTCGGCCGCCAAGTCGCTTTCGCCTCCTCCCGATCGGGCGAGAGCCGCGCGGAGGCGGTCCTCCGGGATCAGGATGTCGCCGTGGATGCCGGTGACCGCGTGGAAGATGCCGAGCTCGGGGGTGGAGCTGTAGCGCTCGCCCTCCGCCGTGGCGCACGGCTCGGCCGTGACCTCGAAGCGGAGTTGCTGCCAGCCGCGCAGTGCGGAGGCGAGCTTGGAGCCCGTGCCGGCCTCGCCCTGCCAGGAGAACTCCGCACGCCAAGTGCCCGGCGCCGCGGGCTGCCTGATCCAGTCGAGCGTGACCCTGCCGCCGAGCACACCCGCGACCGCCCACTCGACGTGCGGGCACAGCGCGCGCGGAGCGGAGTGCACGTACAGGACTCCACGTGTCGTCACCGGGACCTCCAGGGTGGGGCGAGGGTTGGGGCCTCGCACCTGGCCGGGCAGTTGCCGGGAGTTTCGCCAAGATTCCCGAGGAAATCCAGGACATCCACGGAATCGAGGAAACTCCCCGAAAGGGGACATTTCTGACGTGATGTAATTTACCGGAACCGGGACGGCGCTCCGACTCCGGGTCGACCGCAGCAAAACTACCGTGCGGTGCGGGCCCGAGTGTGACGTACCGTCGGGTCCAGGTCCCGGGAATGGCGGGCATTCACCCGGCAGGGCGCGGGTGCACAGGACGGCGAGAGAAGGGACGACCGTGATCCGGAACTGGTTCCGTGGCCGTACCGCGGCCTCGGCGGCGACCGCCGCCGTACTCGCGACCGCACTCCTCGGCTGTGACGCGCAAGGCGGCAACTCCCCGGCCCCACAGGGCGCCGCGGCCGCCGACCGCCCCAAGCCCTCCCCCACACCCACTCCCACCTGGGACACCACCCCGCGCTCGATGGCGGCGGTGGGCGATTCGATCACCCGCGGTTTCGACGCCTGCCAGGTGCTCTCCGACTGTCCCGAGTCGTCCTGGGCGACGGGCACCGACCCGGCGGTGAACAGCCTCGCCGTACGGCTGCTCGGCAAGGACGCGGCGGCGGCACAGAGTTGGAACTTCGCCCGTACGGGGGCACGCATGAGCGCGCTGCCGGAGCAGATGGAGCAGGCGGCCGAGAAGTCACCCGAGTTGGTGACGGTTCTGATGGGCGCCAACGACGCCTGCCGCGGGACGACCGCGGCGATGACCTCCGTCGCCTCCTTCCGCGCGGACTTCGAGGACGGGATGCGCGCCCTGCGCCGCGAACTGCCCAAGACCCAGGTGTTCGTGGCGAGCGTCCCGGATCTGTCGCGGCTGTGGTCCTCGGGCAAGGGCAACGCGATGGCCAAGCAGATCTGGAAGCTCGGCATCTGCCAGTCGATGCTCGCCGACCCGGACGCCATGGACAGCCTGGCCGTCGAGCGGCGCGGGAACGTGCACGCGCGCGTGGAGGCGTACAACGAGGTCCTCCAGGACGTGTGCGCGAAGGACAAGTACTGCCGCTACGACGGCGGGTCGGTCTTCGACTACCGCTTCGGACAGGGGCAACTGAGCAGGTGGGACTGGTTCCACCCGAGCAGGAACGGGCAGGCGCGCCTGGCGGAGCTGGCGTTCACGGCCGTCACCGCGGAGAAGTCGCCCGCTTAAGGGGCCCCACAAGCGCGTGAGGCCCCTCGCGCGTCATGCCTCGCGCGTCATGCCTCGATCGTCGCGCTCAGCCTGCGGTCCGCGAGCGAACGGCCGGCTTCCAAGGTGTACGTGCCCTTCTGGTACGCCCACGCCGCGGCGCTCTCGTCCCAGATCTCGAACGCCCGCCGCGGCAGCGGGATCCGCACCTCGACGCTCTCGCCCGCGTCCGCGGTGACGCATCCGAAGGCGGCGAGTGCGCGTGCGGGTCGCTCGACGGAGCCGTCCGCGGGCGGGGCGAGGTAGAGCTGGACGGTCTCGCGGCCGACCCTGGCGCCGGTGTTGCGGATGCGGACAGTGGCCTCCTCACCTGTCACCTGGAGGCTCTCGTACGTCCAGTCGGTGTAGCCGAGGCCGTGTCCGAAGGGGTACGAGGGGGTGGCGCCGGCCTTGTCCCAGGCGCGGTAGCCGATGAACACCCCTTCGCTGTACGTGAGTCGGCCCTCGGCGTCCGGAGTGACCTCGGTGACCGGCGCGTCGGCGAGCGCGCCCCAGGTCGTGGGCAGCCGGCCGCCGGGCTCCTGGGCGCCGGTCAGCACATCGGCGAGCGCGGCGCCGCCCTCCTGGCCCGGGAACCAGCTGAGCAGCACGGCGGCGACGTCCTCGCGCCACGGGAGTTCCACCGGGGAGCCGGAGTTGACGACCACGACCGTGCGCGGGTTGGCGGCGGCGACGGCCCGTACGAGATCGTCCTGGCGGCCGGGCAGGTGCAGGTCGCGGCGGTCGAAGCCCTCGGACTCCACGCGGTCGGTGGTGGCGACCAGGACGACGGCCACCTCGGCCTCCCGCGCGATACGCACCGCCTCGGCGATCATCTCGTCGGCGTCGCGCCGGGGTTCGGCGTGCGACAGGCTGAGGGCGACCGCCTCGATGGGCATGCCCTCGATCTTCGGCGGGGTGACGTCCAGGGAGACCTCGATGGGCGCGCCGGCCTTCAGCTCGACGGTGCCGCGCTCGGTGGGCGCGCCGAGGAAGGCCTCGAAGGGGTCGCCGTCGACCGGCATCCGCTGTTCGCCGTCGAAGAGTTCGCGTCCGTCGACGGTGAGCCGCAGGGTGCCGAGACCGCGGGTACCGAAGCGGTGGGCGCCGTCGACGCGGGGGGTGAACGTGCCCTTGATCTCGACCCGGCTGAGCTCCGCGTAGGTGACCCCGTCGGGGAACCCGCCGCCGAACCACTGGATCGCCCCGTCGGCCAGCGGCGCCTCGCCGAGGACGCGGCCCTCGGCGTCGCGGCACACGGCGCGCAGCTCGAACCCGGCCTTCGCGACGCCCAGTTCCTCACTCGGCTCCGCGCCCCTCGCGTACGCGACCGAGCCCTCGCCGAGCGCGGCGGTGAGCCCGTCCAGCGGCGAGACGACCCGGCGCGGGAAGACGGTGGCGGAACCGCCGCCGAGCACACGGGCGTCGCGCGCGGCGGCGCCGATCAGTGCGACCTTCCTGGTGCCGGCCAGGGGAAGAATCCCCTGCTCGTTGCGGACGAGGACGAAGGACCGGTGGGCGATCTCGCGGGCGAGGGCCTCGCCGTCGACCGGCGCGGGCGGTGCGGTGACGGCGGGTTCGGCGCCGTCGAGCGCGCCGACGCGGGCGGCGAGCCGCAGCACCCTGCGGACCGCCTCGTCCACGGTCGACTCATCGACATGGCCGTCACGTACGGCTTCGGCGAGAGCGGGACCGTACACGGTCATCGGGCCCGGCATCGCGATATCCAGGCCGCCCTCGATGGCGCCCACGGTGTCGCGGGCGGCCATCCAGTCGGAGACGTTGAAGCCGTCGAAGCCCCACTCGTCGCGCAGGATGCCGTTCACCAGGGCGGCGTTCTCGGTCATGGTGAGGCCGTTGACCGCGTTGTAGGCGGTCATGATGCCCCAGGGCTTCGCCTGCTTCACGATCGCTTCGAAGGGCGCCAGGTAGAGCTCGCGCAGGGCCCGTTCGGGGACGCGGTTGTCCACGGTGAAGCGGTCGGTCTCGGCGTCGTTGGCGACGAAGTGCTTGACGGTGGTGCCGACGCCGCCCGACTGCACACCCCGCACATAGCCGCTGCCGATCTCGCCGGTCAGATACGGGTCTTCGCTGTACGCCTCGAAGTGGCGTCCGCCGCGCGGGGAGCGCTGCAGATTGACGGTCGGCGCGAGCAGCACGTGCACGCCTTTGCGCCGGGCCTCCTGGGCGAGCAACTGGCCTGTCTGGTGCGCGAGTTCCGGGTCCCAGGTGGCGGCGAGTGCGGTCGGTGAAGGCAGGGCTATGGAGGGGTCGTCGGCGCTCCAGTGCACGCCCCGTACACCGATCGGGCCGTCGGACATGACCAGGGAATCGAGCCCGATCTCGGGGAGCGCGGGCAGGGTCCACATGTCCTGGCCGGCGAGGAGGCGGGCCTTCGTATCGAGATCGAGTTTCCCGAGCGCGGCCTCGACGACCGCCTCGTACGCATCCCTGGACTGCTCAGTCACTGCCGTACCTCCTCATCGACGCACCCCTGACCCGGTCCCCATCCTGCACCGCTCACCTGTGAAGCGGTAGGTTTCGTTATCTGGCAGTTATCTTTGGGGTGGACGGGCACCGTACGGTGGCATCCGAAGAGGCGCCGACGAGGGTGAGTGGGCATGGCGGCGAAGACGAGAAGCGACCAGCGGCGCGCGGAGATCGTGCGGGCCGCGCTCGAGGTGATCGCCGAGCGCGGCTACCGCGGTGCGTCGCTCGCCGCGGTGGCCGAGCGGGTGGGGCTGACCCAGCAGGGGCTGCTGCACCACTTCCCCACCAAGGAGGCGCTGCTCGTCGCCGTACTGGAAGAGCGCGACCAGTGGGATGCCACACCGTCGGCGCGCGAGTGGCGGATGGAGCTCCTGGCGTCGCTGGTCGAGTACAACGCGATGCGGCCCGCGATCGTGCAGACCTTCTCGGCCCTGCTGGGCGAGAGCGTGACGGAGGACCATCCGGCGCGTGGCTACTTCACGCGGCGCTATGCGGGCGTACGCGAGGACATGGCCCGGCTCCTGCGCGCCGAGTACGGCGAGCGGCTGCCGTCCGGGCTCACGCCCGAACAGGCGGCGCCGCTGCTCGTGGCCGTGCTCGACGGCCTGCAGTACCAGTGGCTGCTCGACCCCGAGAACGTGGACATGCCGGGGGCTTTCCGGAACTTCCTGGTGCTGCTCGGGGAGCAGGGCTCTTAGCGGTCGGCGCCCTGGGCCCCGGGCAGCGCGGCCACGGCCTCCACCTCGATGAGCGCCCACGGCAGGAAGAGCTTCGAGACCTCGACCGTGGTGCTGGTCGGCGGGGTCTCCGTCAGGTACTCACGCCGTACCGCGCCGTACTCGTGCAGGCGGTCGATGTCCGTCAGGTAGGTGCGGATGTTGATGAGGTCGGCGAGTGTCGCGCCGTGCGCTGCGAGCAGGGCGACGAGGGCTTCGAAGATGCCCCGGCTCTGGGCCGCGAGGTCCGGTCCCTCGGCCACCTGTCCCGACAGCTGCAACAGCGCGCCGCCGCCCGGGAGTTCGACGCGCGCGACCTGCGTGTAGTACGGGCTGAGCGGGGCGGGTGCGGAAGGCGGGTTGTCCAGGGTTATCTGCACAGCGGGCTCCTCAGGGCTTTTCGGTACGGATACGGGTCACCGCGGCCGCGATGTCCTCGTGGGCGAGGTCGGGGTGGGCCTCGAAGTGGTCGCGGATCGCCTCCATCGCCGGGAGCCGGGTGATCTCGGTGGCGAGCCGAACGTCCTTGACGGCGAGTTCGACCGCGAAGTGGACGTCCTCGGCGAAGGCGCGCGGTACGGCGCCGCCCAGGGCGCTGCGGCCGAGGGTGGCCTTCGCGGTGTCCTCCGGGATGCCGAGCGCGTCGGCGAGCCGCATCGCCTCGCCGACCAGGGCCACTCCCCCGAGCACGGCCGTGTTGACGACCAGCTTCAGGGCGGCGCCCGTGCCCAGCGGGCCGGTGCGCGTGACCGTGCCGAGCGCGGAGAGCAGCTGCTCGACGGCGTCCGCGTCACCGCCCGCGAGGATGCCGAGCGTCCCGGCCTCCGCCTTGTCCGTGCTGCCCATCACGGGCGCGTCGACCAGGGTGACCTCCGGTGGCAGTCCGGCCGCCAACTCCCGTACGACCTCGGGTCCGACGGTCGACATCTCGACCCAGTGGGCGCCCGGGCGCAGCGCCGGGACGATCTGCCGGGCGATGTCCCGTACGGCCTCGGGGGTGGCGAGCATCGTGAGGACCACGTCCGCGTCGCGTACGGCCTCGGCGGGCGAGGCGGCGAGGCGGGCGCCCTTGGCGACGAGGAGTTCGGCGCGGGAGGCGGTGCGGTTCCAGACGGTCAACGGGTGTCCTGCGGCGAGGAGATGGGCGGCCATGGGGGCGCCCATGTGGCCGAGGCCGAGGAAGGCGATCTTTTCCATGTCTCGACGCTAGGACCGGTGCATCGATGCGACAAGCGAGGGTCTGGCATGGCTCCCATGCGACACTCGCATGGCACAGCGCCCGCCGCCACCGCCTCACCGGGCCACGACCGACACCCACTGGAGGTACGTGATGAGCCGGCCCGTCACGGGTGACGCCCCCGCCTTGTCCACCGCCTGGCTGCGGGTCTTCCTCGAAGTGGCCCGGCTCGGCTCGTTCACCGAGGCCGCCCGCGGTCTCGGCTACACCCAGTCCGCCGTGTCACGGCAGATCCACGCCCTGGAGTCCGCGCTCGGCGCCGGTGCACTGTTCGACCGGCTGCCACGCGGCGTGACGCCCACCGAGCGCGGCCGGGTCCTGCTGCCGCGCGCCGAGGCGGTGCTCGCGCAACTCGACGGCGCCCGCGCCGACTTGACCGCGCTGGCGCAGGTGTCGGGCGGGCGGCTCAGGGTCGGCGCGTTCCCCACGGCCGGTGCCGCGCTGCTGCCGCGTGCGGTGGCGGCGTTCCGCGAGCGGCATCCGCGAGTCGAGCTGAGCTGTGCGGAGGGGCTGACCGAGGACCTCCTGTCCCGGCTCGACCACGGCGAGCTCGATCTGGCCGTCGTCTCGACCACGGCAGGCGCCGATCTCGCCGCGTACGACCTGCGCAAGCTGCTCGACGAGTCGATGTACGTGGCCGTCCCCGCCGGACACCGTCTGGCCCGCCGGCGCCGGGTGCGGCTCGCCGAACTCGCCGGGGACGACTGGGTGTCCGGCAGCCCGCACACGGAACGCAGCCTGCTGCATCCGGCCGTACGCGAGGACTTCCGCCCCCGCGTCGGCTATGTCGCCGCCGAGTGGATCGCCAAGCAGGGGTACGTGGCCGCCGGGCTCGCCGTCGCCCTGATCCCCGCGCTCGCGGCGGACGGTGTGCGGCCGGACATCAGGCTGCTCGCGGTGCACGAGGACGACATCCCGCCGCGGGCCGTGTACGCGGCGACCCTGCGCGGGCGTTCGGCACCGGCGGCCGCCAACGCCTTCGTACGGCTGCTGCGTGAGGCCGGGCGGAACGGCTCAGCTTGACGGTGCGAAGGCGAGGCTGATGCCCAGGCCGGCCAGGACCGAGCCGATCACCTTGTTCAGGGCACGCTGCCCGCGCAGCATCACGGCGCGCAGCCGCGAGTGCGAGAAGAACAGCGCGACCGCGCCGAACCACACCAGGTGCGCGAACGACATGAACAGCCCGTATCCCACCTGCTGCACCACCGGTGTGCCGGGCTGGACGACCTGCGTGAAGGTCGAGACGACGAACAGGGTGGTCTTCGGGTTGAGCACATTCGTCAGGAATCCGGCCCGCAGCGCCCCGAACGGCGAGAGGGCGGTGGTCCGTTCGAGGTCGAGCTCGACCGGACGCGAGCGGAAGGTCTTGATCCCGACGTAGACCAGATATGCGGCGCCGATCAGCTTGATCGCCGTGAACAGCGCCGTGGACGAGGCGATGAGCAGGCCGACGCCCAGCATCGTGTACGTGACGTGCACCAGGACACCGGCGGCGACTCCGGTCGCCCCGAGCAGTCCTGTCGTACGGCCGTGGAGATAGCTGTTGCGCACGATCATGGCGAAGTCGGCGCCCGGGCTGATCACGGCGAGGGCCGTGATGACCGCTACGGCGATCAGTTCTGTCATGGACGGATCCTCGGCTCCGCGCCGCCCGTACTCAACGGCCGTCCGGATCCTGGACGGTGAGCCGCACCGTGGCCGGGTCGCCCGGGGAAGCGTCCTCGTTCTCCTCGTCGTCCTCGCCCAGCAGATCCCGCACCATCAGCGTCGCCCCCGCGACCGCGCCCGGCATCAGGAAGATGGCGACGAACGGGACCAGGAAGGAGACCACCAGCGGCACTCCGAAGCCCCAGATCATCAGGCGGCGGCCGCGCATCATGGCCAGTTGCTCCCGCACCTCGACGCGTCGGCGCTGCAGGGCGACCGAGGTCAGCTCCTGGGTGAGGAAGAAGCCGGTGACGCAGAAGCCGATCGCGGGGACCGCGGTCTGTCCCAGTATCGGGATGAAGCCGAGCGCGAAGAGCAGCACGGCCCAGGCGGTGGCCCGCAGGACGATCCGGAAGCTGTCGCGCGCGGAGATCCACAGCTCGCGCAGGAGCGGCAGGCCGGATTCGGGCGCGGTGCCGTCCGGGGAGACCGACTTGTCGACCTGCTCGGACAGCGACTCGTAGAAGGGCTGGCCGATCAGCAGCGTCACGGCGGTGAAGGTGAGCACGGCGAGCAGCAGGCCGAGCGCGAACACCAGGAACACCAGGAAGCCGCGGAAGAGCCCGAGCCAGGCGCCGGACCAGTCGTCGGCGAACGGGGTCGCCCAGTCGACCAGGTCGTCGGCCCCGTAGGCGAGCCCGATCAGCGCACCCACGTACACGACGGCGGTGATGAGGCCGGGGATCAGCCCGAAGCCGAACCATCGGCCGTGGCCCACGGCCCAGCGCTGGCCCTTGAGGAGATAACCGAACCCGGTTCCTAGATCACGCATGCCGCACAGGGTACGGGGCGGCTGTGACACCGCGTACGGCTGGAGCCTCGGGCGTCTCAAGGCCCTCTTGTTGTGGGGGTGTTGAGCCGGTAGACACCGCGTACCTGTCAACAAGTGGATCGTGGAGGTACGCGTGGGCATACCCAGACCCGTTCCCGTCCTGCTGGTCGGCGCCGCTCTGACCGGCACGCTGCTGGTGCCGGGCGGAGCGCAGGCCGATCCCCGGCCCGAACCGTCCCCGGTCCGCAGCGCGGAGGCACAGGAGTCCAAGGCCGCCAAGTCGCCCGCGAGCACGGCCGAGCGGGCACTTCAGGGCCTCGTCCCCGAGTTCTCGCACACGGCCGGCTATCCCCGTGAGCGCCAACTCCCCACGCTGCCGGTGAATCCGGCCGACAAGTCCCTCAAGCTGGGGCTCACCCCGTATCACGGGATAGCGCCGAAGCTGAACGCCCTGCAGAAGCTGGGCGACCGCGTGAGCGTGGAGATCGCGGGCCGCAGCGCGGGCGGGCATCAGCTGTATCTGGTGACGGTGACCTCGCCCGAGTCCGCGCGGGAGGCGCGCGAGCAGGAGCGGATGCGGGAGCACATCGAGAACTCGCCCGCGAGCGCCGCCCGCGACAAGCAGATCAAGGCCGGCTACAAGACCCCGGTCTTCATCAACAACAACATCCACGGCAATGAGTGGGAGGGCACGGACGCGGCCCTGAAGCTCATCGAGAAGCTGGCCGGTGCCAAGGACGCGGACACCGAGGAGCTGCTCGACCACTCCCGTGTCTACTTCAACATCACGGCCAATCCGGACGGCCGGATCGCCGGAACCCGCGCGAACGCCAACGGCTTCGACCTCAACCGCGACTTCGTCACGGCCTCGCAGCCCGAGACCCGCGCCATGCGGCAGATCGCCATCGACAAGCAGCCGGCCGTGATGATCGACCTGCACGGTTACGTCAACGGCACGCTGATCGAGCCGACCACTCCCCCGCACGGCGAGAACTACGAATACGACCTCTTCCTCAAGAACACCTACGCCAACGCCCTCGGCATGGAGGCCGCGGTCAACGGCCTCGGTTACACGGAGGCCGAGGACGGCGTGCTGCCCGCCCAGATCCCCTTCCGTGACGCGGAGGAGGGCTGGGACGACTGGCCGCCGATCTTCACCCCGCAGTACATGCCGTTCCATGGCGCGACGGCCGCGCACACCATCGAGTTCCCGATGCAGGTCAACAACCGCGCGTACGACACGCTGCCGGTGGCGGAGCTGCGCCGCCGCTCGGCCATCAACACCGATATCGCGGGCGCGGCGATGCGCGCGACACTCGACTTCGTCCAGGAGCGGGGCGATGCGCTGATCGCCGACCAGATCGAGACCTTCCGGCGCGCGGACGCGGGCGAGGCGCAGGTGCCGGTCTCCCCCGAGACCGTCCCCGGTGTGCCGGGCATCGGGCCCGAGGACGTCTACACGACGGACTTCCCCCGCGCGTACGTCATCCCCGCCTCGGGCCCTGCGCAGCGCTCGGCGACGGCGGCGGCCCGGCTCGTCGACCATCTCCTCGCCAATGACGTACGGGTGGAGCGGGCCGTCCGCGACATCCGGGTCGGCTCCCGGACGTATCCGCGCGGCTCGTACCTCGTGGATCTGGAGCAGCCCAAGCGCGGCATGGCGAACGTGCTGCTCGCGGACGGGCGGGACATCAGCGACAAGGTGTCGGTGATGTACGACATCTCGGGCTGGAGCCTCGGCCGGCTGTGGGGCGCTTCGGTCGTCGAGGTGAAGGACGGCAGCCTTGATGTCCGGAGCACTCCGGTGCGCTCGGCGTCCTCCGCCGGCTATGTGGCCCCGTACGGCGATCTGCGGCTCCGCCTCGACGACCCGCAGGAGATCGCGGCGCTCAACTCACTGCTCGCTTCGGGCATTTCGGTACGCAGGGCCGCGGACGGCAGCGCGATCGTCCCGTCCTCCGCACGGCGCGAGGCGTGGAAGCTCGCCCGCGAGTACGACGTGGACTTCGCGGTGACTCGGGCCCGGGGCTCGGAGGCGTTCGAGCGCACCCGGGTGGCGGCGGCCGTGTCGTCGGGCGAGCTCTTCGCGCTGCGCGAGATGCACTTCGACGTGGTGCCGGTGTCGACGGCGACGCTGAACGCGGGGTTCGACTGGTCGGCCGTCGATGTCCTGATGGTGTCGACGGGCCTGGACCACGGCGCTTTGAACGCGTCGGCGCGTGGCGCGCTCGACGCCTTCCTCGCGGACGGCGGCGGTGTGGTCGGCCTCGGTGAGACGGGGGCGGCGCTCAGCTCGGACACGGGGTTGCTGGCGGCGAAGGCGGTCGCGGGCAACGGGGACGCCAACGGCGTGGTGCGGGTGGACAATTCGGGCGGCGACGGCTCGGTCACGGCCGGCGCTCCGGACCACACCTTCGTCTACTCCCCCGTCTGGTTCACGGACCTCGGACCCGGGGTGCGCGTCGAGCAGTCGTACGCCTCCGGGAACCCGCTCCTTTCCGGACACTGGCGTCCACTGGAGGACGGCACGGGCGGACCGGCGGACGCGGCCGGCCGGGCCTCGGTGGTGAGCGCTTCCGGGGCGGAGGGCTCACGCGTGTTCCTCTTCGGTACGGAGCCGCTGTTCCGGGCGCACCCTAAGGGGGTGTATCCGCAGATCGGACGGGCTCTGCTGGGGGCTGCCTCCGGCTGATCCCGCCGCCCTCGGGAGCGGCGTATCGCGGATCGGTGACTCGTGTGTCACAGGTTCGTGATCGTCGATCTACGTCGATTGCCTCCTCCGGACTGTGGTTGATAGAGATGTATTCCGCCTACATCGATCAATGGCCACTGGCCGGGGGAGGCCCGATGAAGTTCGACATGGGTGCGTCCGTGTTGTCGAATCTGCGGTCGCAGTCGCAGGGTTCGAGTGATGATCTGGGGTCGTTGATCCGTCAGTTGATTGCTGCGGCGCAG
>NZ_JAAKZW010000169.1 GCF_011044995.1 Streptomyces mesophilus
CCCCCACCCCCGACAGCATCTCCGCCCCCGACCTCGCCTCGCTCGCGGGCCTGCTGGCCGACCGCACCCGCGCCTCCATCTGCCTGGCGCTGCTCGACGGACGCGCCTGGACCGCCACGGAGCTGGCGCAGCACGCCGGGGTCGCCCGTTCCACGGTCACGGGGCATCTGCATCGGCTCGTCGCGGGCGGGCTCCTGGAGGAGGCGCGGCAGGGCCGGCATCGCTATGTGCGCCTGTCGGGGCCAGCCACCGCGGAGATGATCGAGTCGCTCGCCTCGCATGCCCCGCTGCGCACGACTCCGGTACGTTCCCTGCGCGACGCCAACCGTCGCCGCGCCCTCGCCCACGCCCGCTCCTGCTACGACCACCTCGCCGGCGCGGTCGCCGTGGCGATCACCGACGCCATGACCGAACGGGCACTGCTCGCCTGGGACTATGGCCCGTCCCTCTCCGAGGACGGCAAGGCCTGGCTGCGGGACATGGGCATCGACGACCACCGCCCGCTCGGCTCCTGCCGCGCCCACATCCGCACCTGCCTGGACTGGACGGAACGCCGCCCGCATCTGGCCGGCGCGGTGGGCGCCGCACTGTTCCAGCGGGCGCTCGACGCCGGGTGGGTGACACGCCGCGGCACGACCCGCGTCGTCGAGCTGACCGACGCGGGCCGTGCCGTCTTCCGTAAGCAACTGGGGCTCGGCGACGAGGTGTTGAGCCCGCCTCAGGGCTGAGCCGGGAGCACTCAGACCATCAGAACGATCTTTCCCCGGGTCCGCCCCTCCTGGCTGAGCCGCCAGGCCTGCGCGGCCTCCGCCAGCGGCAGCGCCTTGTCCACATGGACGGTGAGCTTGCCGGCGTCCGCGAGCTGCGCGAGCGCCGTGAGGTCCTCGGCCGACGGACGCACCCACACGTAGTGGCCACCTGCCTCAAGGGCGCCCTGACCGTCCGTGATCGACGCGACCCGGCCCGGCCGCTTGAGCAGCGGCAGCGACTGCGCGACGGCACCCTCGCCCACGAAGTCGAGGGCGGCGTCGACGCCGTCGGGCGCCAACTCCCGTACGCGATCGGCGAGTCCGTCGCCGTACGTGACCGGCTCGGCACCCAGGTCCCGCAGATAGGCGTGGTTGCGCTCGCTCGCCGTGCCGATGACCTTGGCACCCAGCGCGACCGCGATCTGCACACCGATCGAGCCGACGCCGCCCGCTGCGGCATGGATCAGGACGGTCTCGCCCGCGTCCACCCCGAGCCGCTTGAGCGTCTGGTACGCGGTGAGCCCGGCCAGCGGCACCCCGGCCGCCTGCTCCCAGCTCAGCGCCGCGGGCTTCTTCGCGAGGGTGCGTACGGGCGCGGAGACCAGTTCCGCGTAGGTGCCGTTCTGCGCCCAGTCCTTGCGTACGTATCCGAAGACCTCGTCGCCGACGGCGAACTCCGTCGCGTCGAGGCCCACCTGCTCCACGACGCCGGCCACGTCCCAGCCGGAGATCAACGGGAAGCGGACCTCCATGATCGGGTCGAGGTAGCCGGCGGCGAGCTTCCAGTCGACCGGGTTGATCGCGGCCGCCTTCACCCGGATCAGCACCTCACCGGGTGCGACCTTGGGGTCCGGGAGGTCGACGAGGCGCAGGTCGTCGGGGGAACCGTACTTTTCGAGTGCAATGGCCTTCATGATGGTGGGCAACTCCATGGGAGAGCGGATCATTCCTGGACATGTCACCAGGCGGCGCACTGGGTAATCACCAGGCGCATCCCCGGGTGACGCCAAATTCGGATGCACAGGGCCGCGGCCGCACGTTTGGATGGGCACGGCCGCCGAGTCCAGCATCCGCACACTCGTGGCGCGCGGCCACTCGGCACGTGTTCCCCCTGGAGGTCGTCATCATCAAGCGCAGCATCGCCGCCGCCGGTCTGCTGAAGCCGCCCACCTATGCGCATGCGTCGATCGTCGAGGCCGGTACGCGGCTGGCCTTCCTGGCGGGCTCCGTTCCGCTGGACGCCGACGGCACGCTGGTCGGCGCGGGCGATCCGGTCCGCCAGACCGAGCAGGTGCTCGCCAATCTCGAGGCCCAACTGCGGGATATCGGCAGCGATCTCTCCCAGGTCCTCTACACGGATGTCTACGTGGTGAGCGGCGATCCGGCCGTGCTCGCGGACGTGTGGCGGGTGGTCGAGGCCTCGGGCCTGAGCACGGCCGAGGGCGGGCCCCACTCGTCGACACTGCTCGGGGTGGCGAGCCTCGGCTATCAGGGGCAGCTGGTCGAGATCACGGCGACGGCCGTGGTGCCCGAGTGACTCCGGTACCGCGTCCTGGTTCCCACGTGACTCCGGTGCTGCGCCGGGCCTCGGCAGCGGATGCCGAGGCCCTGGCCGATGTCTGGCTGCGGTCGTACGCGGCGGCGCTGCCGGATGTGCGCCGCGCGCATACGGACTCCGAGGTACGGGACTGGTTCCGCCATGTCGTCGTGGAGCGTCACGAGACCTGGCTGGCCGAGGCGGAGGACGGGTCCGTGGCGGGTCTCCTGGTCCTCGACGGCCCGGAGCTCGACCAGCTGTACCTGGCGCCCGAGTGGCGCGGCCAGGGTCTGGGCGACCGCCTCGTCACCCTCGCCAAGTCCCGCCGCCCGAGCGGCCTTTCACTGTGGACCTTCCGGGTCAACGCGCCCGCCTGCCGCTTCTACGCACGGCATGGCTTCGTGGAGGCGGAGCGGACGGACGGCTCACGCAACGAGGAGAAGGAGCCGGACGTCCGTATGACGTGGACACCGTGACGCGGTGGTGCGGTAGGGCGGGGCGGGCGGCCGACTCCCGCCCCGGGGCATGCTCGGCCGCCTACCGCAGCAGGAACCCCTCCGCGGCCCGCGCCCCCGCGTCACTGCGCCGCTGCACGGAGTGGCCCGCGCCTTCGATCACGGCCAGTTCGCCCGCCGGGGTCTTCGCGGCCAGGTCCTCGGCCCAGCGCAGGGGCGTGGACAGATCGCGGTCGCCCTGCAGCAGCAGCACCGGCATCGTCAGCTTGTTGTGCGGCGGGGCCGGGTTGGGCGTGGACGGGGGCCAGGCCAGACAGGTCTGCGGGATCCCCTGCTCACCGGCCGTCGACCGCTCGAAGGGCCAGGTGTACGCCGGCTTGATCCGCTGCACGGCCTTGCGCAGCGCCTGCTCTCGGCCCGCCATGGGGGCCGAGGCCCCGCCCCATGGGAAGCGGGTGTCGGCGCACAGCGTCGCCGCGTGCAGTCCTGAGCTGAACTCCTCCGGCGGTGTTCCGCTGGGGTCGTTGAAGCCGTCGATCAGACCGTTCAGGGCAGCGGTGTCGCCGCCAGCCGAGCGGTGGATGGCGTCCAGGATCTTGAAGTTCGGGTTGTTCAGCTTCGGGTCGATGATGCTGGCGACGACCAGCATGCCGAACACCTCCACCCCGTTGTCGTCCCGGCGCACCACCTGCGCCAGGTCCTTCGCCGGGTCGTATCCGCAGCTCTGCTCCTCGCACGCGGTGCGCAGCACGGCGCGGGCGTGGTGCAGCGAGTCCTCGTAGAGCGCACCGGCCCCGTCGCTCGGCACCACCGAGTCGAGAACGAGCCGTGTCGTGCGCTTCGGATGGGTGAGGCCGTACTGCGCCGCGGTGAACGTCCCGTACGAGACGCCGTCCAGGGTCATCGCCGGCACCTTCAGGGCCCGGCGCAGATCCTCGAAGTCGGCGACGGTGTCGGCCGTGCGGTAGAAGTTCCGTGTTCCGCCGAGGAGTTGGGCGCACTCCTCGACCGCGGTCCGGCTCGGCGGGGTGGTGTCGCTGCCGCCGACCTCCTTCTGCAGCGTCGGGCAGTCGATCGCCGTGCCGCCGGTACCGCGCTGGTCGATCATCACGAGCCGGTACTGCTTGACGACGTCCGGCAGCCTGGCTGCGAGCGACTTGTAGTACGTCACGCCCGGCTGCCCCGGGCCGCCGGTGAGGAGCAGCAGGACACCGCGCGGTGCGTCGGTGTTGTCCGCGGCCGCGACCTGCAGCTTCAGGGTGCCGGGCCGCTTGCCGCCGCGGTCGAGCGGCACCACGAGATCGGAGCAGGTGACGTCGGCGAGATCGGGGCAGGGCCGCGGGTCGACAAGGCGCGGACCGCCGCGCGCCGACCCCTCCGCGGACGGAGCGGCACCGGTACAGGCCGCGATGGTGATCAGCGCGGCCGTGAGCAGGCCGGCGCGTCGGGTGAGTGCCATGAGCGTCCCCCGGGAAGGCGAAGTGGTCAGGGTCCGCCATTGTGGAAGGCGTCCGGCTCCGCGGCGTTGGACATTCATGCTCACTTCACCCCCGCGCCCGGGTCTAGGCCCGCACCCGCGCGCACACCCACCCCCACCCCGAGCAACTCCCGTACAACACTGGGCGGTTCCCCGGTGTGCCGGCGCATCACCCGGGTCAGATGCGCCTGGTCGGCGAACTCGTAAGCGGCCGAAAGGGCGCGCAGCCCGCCCCGGCCGTCCTCGATGTCCTGCAGGACGGCCCGGATCCGCAGCTCGTTGCGGTACCAGGTCAGCGTCCGCCCCGTCACGCGCCGGAACACCCGGCTCAGATGGTGGGGCGAGGCCCCGACCTCGGCGGCCAGCTCGTCGAGCGATCCCGTCAGGGCCCCGGTGGCGAGCGCCGCGCAGACGTCGGCCACCAAGCGCTGATGCACCCGCCGCGCGGGCGGCGGCGGCGAGCCGTCATAGCCGCCGCACCCCGCGCTCGCCGCCACCTCGTCGAGCAACTGGTGCAGGCGCTCGGCGAGTTCGAACCCGTCGGTGCCCCGGCGCACCGCCGCCATCAGCGCCCGGTGCCGCAGATCGGTCGGACCCGTGATGACGAGCCTGCGCCGGCCGGCCGGCCCGTCGAAGCGCTCGGCGAAGGCCTCCGCGCTGAGATGGATCTCCGTCGACCTGTCGCCGGTGCCGAGCGGATGCGCGCTGAACACCTCGTCGCCGATGTGCGTGACATAGCCGGCGGTCGCGTCCATCCACGACTCCTCGCCCTGCTGCCGCCACCGGTACGCCCCGGACCTGGAGAGCACGACGCTGTGCCCGGTCTTGTATCCGGGCCCGATGAACCCTTTGTGGTCGGTGCAGCATTCGGTGTCGACCAGGTACACCCCGGGCAGCCGCAGCACGCACGCGCCGCGTCCGCCGCGCTCCCGCTCCGCCGCCGTCCACCCGCCGAACTCGCGTGAGCCCATGGGCTTCACCCCCCTGTGCCATGGTCCGCGCACGGGGCGGCACAGGCGAGGTGGCGCGCTGTCACATTCTGGCGGCAGCCGCCTTGATGGCCTCGCGGATACGGACGTACGTACCGCAGCGGCAGACGTTGGCGATCTCCGCGTCCGTGGGCGTCGAGGTGCGCCTGAGCAGCGCGACCGCCGCCATGATCTGCCCCGGCTGGCAGAAGCCGCACTGCGCGACGTCCTGTGCGAGCCACGCCTCCTGTACGGGATGGAGCCGGTCGCCGTCCGCGAGGCCCTCGATGGTGGTGACGGAACGGCCGGCCACCGAAGCGACGGGTGTGACACAGGGGTTGAAGGCCTCACCGTCCAGATGGCTCGTACAGGCTTTGCACACGTCGATCCCACAGCCGTACTTGGGGCCGCGGATGCCGAGCAGATCGCGCAGCACCCACAGCAGCGGCAGGTCGTCGGGGGCGTCGACCGTGACGGTCTCGCCGTTCACGGTGAAGGTCTGGTCCGGCACGGATCCAACTCCTCAGCGGGGAAAGGGTTCGAAGTCGACGGCGAAGTGGACCGGAAAGCTCCGCGGCCGCCGCCCCGTGGCCCGGGCGTACGCGTTGGCGATCGCGGCGACCGGCGCGGGCACGCCCAGCTCGCCGATGCCGCCGGGTTCGGCGTCGGGGCCGCCGTCGAGCACGTGCACCTTCGCCTCGTACGGGGAGTTGCGCTGGCGCGCGTAGTGGAACTGCGAGTAACTGCCCTCCAGGGGAAGGCCCTTGTCGAGGTGCAGCCCGGCCCGCAGGGTCGTGGCGATGGCGTCCGTGAGGCCGCCGAGCATCTGTGCCTCGATCCCGCGCGGGTTGACGGCCCGTCCCGCGTCCACCGCGATCACGGCCCGCATCACGCGCGGCGCTTTCGGGTCGGTGGCGTCGAGGTCGACGACGCAGGCGGTCCGTGACCTGTACTCCTCGTGGAAGCCGACGCCCTGCGCCCAGCCGGCGGGCAGCTCACGCCCCCAGCCGGCGGCTGCCTTGTCGAGCACCGCCCGCTGCGCGGCCGTCCTGAGCCGCGCCCGCCGGAAGGCCACGGGGTCCTGTCCGAGGCGCTCGGCGAGCTCGTCGACGAACATCTCCTCGGCCGCCCGCCCCGTCCCCGAGAAGACACCGCGCCACGACCCGGTGGGCAGCTGGAGCGGCACCTCGGTCAGCGTCTGCCGCGTGGCGCCCATGTCATACGGAGAGCGCACGGACAGCGCGAACATGGCCTGCGCGGTGGTCTCGCCGACCAGCGGAAGTCCGGTCAGGCCGGCGGTGATCGCGTCGCCGAACCCGTGCCGTACATCCATCGCGACCGAAGCCATCCGGTGCCGGAAGGACAGCAGCGCACCGCCCGCGTGGACCGCCCGGAGCTTGTGGTGCGTGGCCGGGCGCATCCGCCCGTGCCGCATGTCGTCGACGCGCGACCACATCAGCCGTACGGGACGGCGCACCGCCTTCGACACCTGGGCGGCCTCGATCGCCGCGTCGTGGAAGAGCCGCCGTCCGAAGGATCCGCCGGCCTGCACGACATGGAAGTCGACCAGGGCGTCCGGCAGCCCGATCGCGTCGGCCACGGCCTTGCGGGCGGCGATGGGCGACTGCGCGGGAGCCCAGACGGTGGCGTGTGCGGGGCGCACATCGGCGACGGCGCAGTTGGTCTCCAGGGGCGCGTGGCTGACGGGCGCGAAGTCGAACTCCGCGTCCACGTACCGGCCGAGCAGCGGCGGGAGCCCCTGCGCCACGGCGCCCCGCAGCTTCGCGCGCAGCGAGTCGTCGGAGAGCTCGTCGACGGGCCCCGGCCCCCACTCGACGTCGAGGGCCTCCTTGCCGGCGAGCGCCTGCCCGAAGGTCTCGGCGACCACGGCGACCCCGGTCGCGATGGCGGTGACGGCGAGCACCCCGGGCATGGTCTCGACGGCGGCGGCGTTACGGACCCGGCGTACGCTGCCGCGGATCGTGGGCGGCCGGCGCACCATCGCGGGCTTGGCGCCGGGGATGTCCAGGTCGAGCGTGTACTGCTGCCGCCCGGTGACCAGGGCTCTCGCGTCGATACGGGAGGTGGGGCTGCCGATGAGGCGGTGCTCGGCGCGTGGCTTGAGCGCCAGCGGCTGCTCGGCGAAACGGTCGCTGCTCGCCTCGCGCGCCAGCTCTCCGTAGGCGATGGACCGTCCATCGGCCAGGAGCGCCCGGCCGCCCCGTGTGGTCACCCGGTCCGGCTCGGTCCCCCACCGCAGCGCCGCCGCCCAGGCCAGCCGCTGCCGGGCGGCCGCGGCGGCGGTGCGGACCGGGCGGTAGAGGGAGCGGATGGAGTTGGAGCTGCCGGTGAGCTGGTTGAACAGCAGCTCGGGTCTGGCCTTGTCGAGATGGACACGGACCGTGTCGAGGGCCGTGTCCAGTTCCTCGGCGACCAGCATCGCCACCGCGGTCGTGAGTCCCTGCCCGACCTCTTCGCGCGGCAGCCAGAAGTCGACGGTGCCGTCCTCGGCGACCTTCAGGGTCAGCAGATGCGAGGTGGGCAGTGCGGCGAGGTTGAGCACATCGCCGAGGTCCGGCGGTTCCGGCAGCGGGACCGCGGCGGCGCCCGGCGTATCCAGCTGGACGGCGGCGACCGTGAGGGTGGGTGCGGCGACCAGGAAGGCGAGGAAGCGACGGCGGTCGACTCCGGTGTGCTCGGCGTTCTCCGTCACGGCGAGGCTCCAGGCGAGGGGGCGTCGCGTGCCGGACCGCACGCGGCGGTTGACAGACTGTCAGTAAGCGGGCCCGTACGGAATGCCACTGCCGTGGTATCGCCCGCCTCTGCACAACTTCCGCCCCACCGGGCCACAGCCCCCGGCGGCGCCCATTAAAGTCGGGGCATGACTTCCGATGCCTCCGGACTCTCCGAGAGCGGCAGCGTACGGGTCGACGCCTGGATCTGGTCCGTACGGCTGCTCAAGACCCGCTCCGCCGCGGCCGCGGCCTGCCGCGCGGGCCATGTCCGGGTGAACGGTGAGCGCGCCAAGCCCGCACAGCCCGTGAAGGCGGGCGACGAGGTGCGGGTGCGGGCCGAGCACCGCGAGCGCGTCCTGATCGTCAAGAAGATCATCCGTAAGCGCGTGGGCGCCCCGGTGGCCGTCGAGTGCTACCAGGACAACAGCCCGCCGCCCCCGCCCCGCGAGGCCGTCGCCCCGGCCGGCATCCGCGACCGCGGTGCGGGCCGCCCGACCAAGCGCGACCGCCGCGAAATGGAGCGCCTGCGCGGCTCCGGTCTGTGACCGCCACGCATGCCGCGGGCCCGGCCCACCGGACGTATCCGGGGGACCGGGCCGCGTGGGCCACCGGGCATCACACCCGGCGCCGCACCGCCTTGATGAGGCGCACCGTCTGATCCCGCTGCGCTCGCGCGACGAGGACCAGCGGCACGATCAGGATCAACGGTGTGTACCAGAACTCCCCGTCCAGGAAGGCGAGCGAGAAGCCGCACGCCCCGATCATCAGGCCGACGAAGGCGATCGAGGCGACACCGGACAGGACGGGGATCAACAGGGCGATTCCGCCGAGCAGTTCGAGTCCGCCGATGGCGTACATGAACCAGTCGCCGAACCCGATCCTGTCGAACACCTCGGTCGCCGACGCGTGCGCGGTCAGCTTCGGAAACGCACTGGCGACGGCGAAGAACAGCCCGAGCACGATCCGCAGCGTGTGCAGCGCGACGGTGGCGCTCCGGCTGCGCTGCACGGCGGCGGGGGTGGCGACGGTGGCGGACGCGGGAAGAGTGGCCTCGGACATGAGCTGCTCCTTGTGACGCGGGGGCGGGCGCTTGGTTGCGCTGTCACAGGGATAGACCGGGGGCGCGGCCCCAACTCATCGGTCCCGCGCCACTTTTCCCGTCAGACCAGTTCGCGCCCCTGCGTGCTGTCCACGTGCTCCGGCAGCTCCCCCTCGAACCGGTCCCCCGTCGACACCGTCCCCGACGGTTCGAACATCAGGATCGATCCGCCGGACGAGGACGGCTTGTGCTCGGTGCCGCGCGGCACCACGAACACATCTCCCTTGCGCAGAGCGACTGTTGACTCCACGCCGCCCGCATCGCGCAGCGCGATGTCGAAGCGGCCGTCGAGGACGAGGAAGAACTCGTCGGTGTGCTCGTGGACGTGCCAGACGTGCTCGCCTTCGGTGTGGGCGATCCGTACGTCGTAGTCGTTCATCCGCGCCACGATCCGCGGACTGTAGACGTCCTGGAACGACGCGAGCGCTTCGGTCAGATTCACGGGTGCGGCGGGCTTCGCCGGTCGGTTCTCCATGCGTCCAGCTTCGCGCCGCGACCCGTGCGGCGTCTTGTACGGAGCTGACGCGACGAGCGGTTCAGCGGGGGTCCCCGTGATCCGGTTCGTACGGCGGGACGTCAGGGCCGGGCTGATAGTGCGGCCCCTGCCGGATGTGCCGCAGCACCAGTGCCAGGTCCACCGTGATGACCAGCCACAGCACACCGCAGGCCACCGCCCAGCCCGTACGGCCCGCGAGAGCGAACGCGACCGTGCCGGCGATCGCCCACACCACGCCCCACAGGCTCAGCCAGAAGCGCATTCGCAGCGGACTGCGCGCGGTCACCGGCTCACTGCCTGTACGCATCGCGGCTCACCTCCCAGTGCGGCCTGCTCATTCCAGGATGCACCCGCCAAAGCCCGTTAGACACGCGAAAGATGCATGACCATAATCGTTAGTCATGGGAAAGACTTATGAACGCATAGACGGCCGCCTGCGCGGATTCATCGAGCAGCAGCAGATGTTCTTCACCGCCACGGCACCGCTGTCCGGCGACGGAACGGTCAACCTCTCCCCCAAGGGCCTCAAGGGCTCCTTCGCCGTACTCGACGAAGTCACCGTGGCGTACCTGGACTTCGCGGGCAGCAACGCGGAGACCGTCGCGCACCTGCGCGAGAACGGCCGCATCACCCTCATGTGGTGCGCCTTCCAGGGACCGCCGAGCATCGTCCGGGTGCACGGCCGTGGCGAGCCCGTCTTCCGCGACGACCCTCGTTTCGACGGACTCCTGGCCCACTTCCCCGATATCGACGTCACCGCGCACGGACTGCGCGCCATCATCGTCGTGACCGCCGACCTCGTCCGCGACACGTGCGGCTACGCGGTGCCGTTCATGGCGTACGAGGAGGACCGGGACCTGCACGGACAGTTCTTCGCGCGCAAGGACGACGAGGCGCTCAGCGAGTACTTCGCCCGCAAGGACGACATCGCCACCAGCATCGACGGCCTGCCCGGGCTGCCTCTCCCGCTGCCGCCCCGCAGCGCCTGAACAACCGCCCCTGCGGCCCGTGGCCGGGGCGTCGCGTTAATCGCTTGCCCGGCGGCGGCGTTCGTGGATGCAATGTCCGGCATGGTCACCCAGGTGCGCGCCGCGCGGCGAGACGAGTCCCCCGTACGGATCGGCGTCCTCGCCCCGCTGACCAGGCCCGGCTGGGCGGAGGCAGGTCACCATCTGCTCGCCGGAATGGAGTTGGCCGCCCGCGCGGCCAACGCGGGCGGCGGGATCGGCGGCCGTCCGCTCGAACTGGTCGTACGGGACACCGCCGCCGATCCGCAGCGCGCCGCGGCGGCCGTCGAGGAGCTGGCCGGCCTGGGTGTGGCCGCGCTGGCGGGCGAGTACCACAGCGTCGTCGCCCGTACCGCCGCCACCACGGCCGATGCGCTCGGTATGCCCTTCCTCTGCTCCTCGGCCGTCCTGGACGCCCTGACCGAGCGGCCGACGCCCTGGGTCGCCCGGATCGCCCCGGCGCAGTCCCTGGGCTGGCGTCTCTTCGCGGACCACCTGCTCGACGCGGGCCACCGCCGTATCGCCGTGGCAGCGCAGCCGAGCGTCTACTGGCAGACGGGCACCCGCATCCTGCGCGATCACCTCGCGCCGCACGGCGGCACCGTGATCGAGCTGGACACGCAGGAGCCCGGGGCCGTGTGCGACGCACTCGTCGAGCACGAGGCGACCGCGCTGCTGCTTCTGGTGGGCCACCCGGAGCCGGCCGTCCCGCTCGTACGCGCCGTGCGCGGCGACAAGCGCCTGGCCGAGGTGCTGATCGGCGCTCCGGCCGGCCAGCCGGAGTTCGCCGAGTGGGCGGAGCTGCTCGGCGAGGACGGGGCCGCGGTCCCGTTCCTGCGCTATCTGCCGGAGCGGATGACCGCGCTGGGCAGCCGAGTCGAGCTGTCCCTGCGCGAACAGCTGGGCACAGCACCCTCGTTCGTCGCCTTCGAGGCCTACGACACGATCGCGGTCCTCACCGAACTGCTCCGCCTGGGCGACGGGACCGTCGCGGCCGATGCCTGGCCGCGCGCCGACGTCGAAGGCACCCGTGGGCGCATCCGGTTCTCCCGTACGGCCGGCACCGGCGTCTGGCAGTGGGCTTGGCCGCCCGTCCAGGTCGTCGACCGGGATCCGGCGGCGCCCGGCCGCTTCCGGGTCCTGCGCAGCGCCCCCTGAGCCGCTATCCGGCCTCGTCGAAGCGCGCCGCCGCCAGGTACTGGGGCTGCGGATCGAGCGCCGCGGCGAGCCGGAAGTGCCGTTTGGCGGGGCCGGGGCGGCTCATCCGCTCGTAGGTGCGGGCCAGCGCGAAGTGCGCGAAGGCGTTGTCCGGCTCGCGCTCGAGGACGATGGAGAACTCCAGCTCCGCGGCGCGCAGTTGGGCCGCCGCGAAGAAGGAACGGGCGCGCAGCAGCCGGGCCGCCGTGTGTTCGGGGTGCGCCTCGATCACCGCGTCGAGCAGCTTGATCGCACCGCGCGGATCGCGTGCGTCGAGCAGCTGCTCGGCGGCACGGAAGTCGATGACGTCCGTCTCCGGGGTCCGCCCACGTCCATGGTCCTGAGGCACGCCTCTCACCCTTCCGCTTGCCGATCACCTTCAACGCCCGTCGCTCCAGCGCTATTCCATACGCGGTTCCGCACGCCGTTCCTCACAGCCTGCCGGAGTCCTAAGGCTGCCCCGGCACCCCGCGCCCCATACGCGATGCGGCTCAGCCCAGCGTGAGGGCGAGCACCGCGCCGAGGACCACGAGGGCCGCGCCCGCCCCGATGAACGTCTGGTCCAGGCGTACCCGCTCGCTGCCGATGAGCACGGTGTCGCGCGGATCGGCGGGGTCGTAGGCGAGCCGGACCTCCGTGCCCGCCGACAGCGGCCGACGCCTGTTGGGCGGCACCGGCGAGGGCAGCTCCATGACGCGTCCGTCGAGCGTCTCGAACTGGAGGAGCGGCCGGTCCGCGCCCTGCGGCGGCGGCTTGACCAGGGCGGTCACGGCTTCGCCCGCGGCGGATATGCGCCGGGTCTGCCGGAGTCCGTAGGCGCCCGCGAGCAGCGCCACCAGACCGCCGAACGAGGTGAGCGCGGCGAACAGGACCACGACCACGTCTGCTCCTGTCAGCCTCGCGCCGCGCGGGTCCGCAGCTCGTCCCAGACCGCGCGGACCTGGGGCTCGAGGGCCTCGAGCGGCCCGTCGTTGTTGATCACCAGGTCGGCGATCTCGAGGCGTTTCTCACGGGTGGCCTGCGCGGCCATCCGCGCCCGTGCGTCGTCCTCGGTCATGCCCCGCAGCCGTACGAGACGGTCCAGCTGGGTTTCGGGCGAGGCGTCCACGACGATCACCAGGTCGTAGAGCGGTGCGAGGGAGTTCTCGGCGAGCAGCGGTACGTCGTGGACGACCACCGCGTCCTCGGCCGCCGCCCGCTCCAGCTCGGCCGAGCGGGCGCCGACCAGCGGGTGCACGATCTTGTTGAGCTGCGCGAGCCGCTCGGGGTCGGCGAAGACGACGGAGCCGAGCCGGGGCCGGTCCAGCGTCCCGTCCGGCGCGAGGATCTCCTCGCCGAACGCCTCGACCACGGCGGCGAGCCCGGGAGTTCCGGGCGCGACCACCTCACGGGCGATCCGATCGGCGTCCACGATCACGGCCCCGTACGAGTCGAGCAGCCGTGACACCGCACTCTTGCCGGCACCGATCCCGCCGGTCAGACCCACCTTCAGCATGAGCGGAAGCTTAGGCCCTGCGTTCACTGCGTGCCCAGGGCCCCTCGGGACGCATACGGAACCCCTACTCGTCCCGTCCCGGTCGGCTGCCTGTCTTCGTCCGGACGGCTACTTGTCCCCGTCCCGGTCCGCCAGGAACTGCTCCAGCTCGCGCCCGATCTCGTCCGCGGACGGGATCTCCACGGGCTCGGCGAGCATGTTGCCGCGGGTCTCCGCGCCTGCCGCCGCGTCGTACTGGTGCTCAAGACCCTGGACCATGGAGACGAGCTCCTCGTCGCCCTCCTGGATCTGGCGCTCGATCTCGTTCTGCGTGCGGTGCGCCTGGGTGCGCAGGGCGTGCGCGATGGCGGGCAGCACAAGGCCCGTTGCCGAAGTGATCGACTCCAGGACCGTCAGCGCGGCATCGGGGTACGCGGACCGCGCGATGTAGTGGGGCACGTGGGCGGCGACACCGAGCACGTCGTATCCGGCCTGGATCAGCCGGTACTCGACGAGCGCCGCCGCGCTCCCCGGCACCTGCGCCTCGTCGAACGGGCTGCGGTGCCCGGGCATCAGGTCGGTGCGGTTGCCGTGCGGGGTCAGACCCACGGGGCGGGTGTGCGGGACGCCCATCGGGATGCCGTGGAAGTTCACCGCGAGCCGTACGCCGAGCCGCTCGACGACCTCGCCGACGGCCTGCGCGAACAGCTCCCACTCGACGTCCGGCTCGGGTCCGGACAGCACGAGGAACGGCGCACCGGTGGCGTCCTGGAGCAGCCGCACCTCGATGGCCGGCTCCTCGTAGTCCACCCACTGGTCGCGCTGGAAGGTGAGCAGCGGACGGCGGGCCCGGTAGTCCACGAGCCGGTCGTGGTCGAAGCGCGCCACGACCTGGCCGGGCAGTGCCTCGAAGAGTTCGTCGACGATCTGCTCGCCGGTCTCGCCCGCGTCGATGTAGCCGTCGAAGTGGTAGAGCATCACAAGTCCGGCCGAGTCCTGCGCCAGCGCCATGTCGGCCACGGCGAGACCCTTGGGATCCCATTCGTACAAACTCTGCGCGTCAACCACAGTGACCGTTCCTCCTCGTGTTCGTACGCAAGAACGCCCAGGACCGGCACGGCATTCCCGTTCGGGAAACGGTCAGTTGCCCCGTAAGGCCATACATGCCCAGCCCGCAACGCATCGAGACCCCGCCTCCCTTTCGGGAAGCGGGGTCTCGATGTGTCGTTCAACTACCGCCTAGGCGGCTGCGATCAGCTCTGGCCGCCGGCCAGCTTCTCGCGGAGCGCGGCAAGCGCCTCGTCCGAGGCGAGCGCACCGGAGTTGTCCGCACCCTCGGAGGAGTACGAACCGCCGCCGCCGCCACCCTGGCCACCGGCGGCCGGAGCCGCGCCGGCCGGAGCCGCCGCACCCTCGGCCTCGGCCTGGGCGTCGGCCTCGCGGGACTTGATGACCTGAGCCTGGTGCTGCTCGAAGCGCGTCTGCGCCTCGGCGTACTGGGTCTCCCAGGCCTCGCGCTGGGTCTCGAAGCCCTCGAGCCAGTCGTTGGTCTCGGGGTCGAAGCCCTCGGGGTAGATGTAGTTGCCCTGGTCGTCGTACGACGCGGCCATGCCGTACAGGGTCGGGTCGAACTCGACCGACGCCGGGTCGGCACCGAAGGACTCGTTGGCCTGCTTGAGGCTCAGCGAGATCCGGCGACGCTCGAGGTCGATGTCGATGACCTTGACGAAGATCTCGTCGTTGACCTGGACGACCTGCTCCGGGATCTCCACGTGGCGCTCGGCCAGCTCGGAGATGTGGACCAGACCCTCGATGCCCTCGTCGACGCGCACGAACGCACCGAAGGGAACGAGCTTGGTGACCTTACCGGGAACAACCTGCCCGATCTGGTGCGTGCGGGCGAACTGCTGCCACGGGTCTTCCTGCGTCGCCTTGAGCGACAGGGAGACGCGCTCGCGGTCCATGTCGACGTCGAGGACCTCGACGGTGACTTCCTGGCCGACCTCGACAACCTCGGAGGGGTGGTCGATGTGCTTCCAGGAGAGCTCGGAGACGTGGACGAGACCGTCGACGCCACCCAGGTCCACGAACGCACCGAAGTTGACGATCGAGGAGACGACGCCGGAGCGGACCTGACCCTTCTGCAGGGTGGTGAGGAACGTCTGGCGCACCTCGGACTGGGTCTGCTCGAGCCAGGCGCGGCGGGACAGGACCACGTTGTTGCGGTTCTTGTCCAGCTCGATGATCTTCGCCTCGAGCTCCTTGCCCACGTAGGGCTGAAGGTCGCGGACGCGGCGCATCTCGACGAGGGAGGCCGGCAGGAAGCCACGGAGGCCGATGTCGAGGATGAGACCACCCTTGACGACCTCGATGACGGTACCGGTGACGATGCCGTCCTCTTCCTTGATCTTCTCGATGGTGCCCCACGCGCGCTCGTACTGCGCACGCTTCTTCGAGAGGATCAGGCGGCCTTCCTTGTCCTCCTTCTGGAGAACAAGGGCTTCGATCTCGTCACCGACGGCGACGACCTCATTGGGGTCGACGTCGTGCTTGATCGAGAGCTCGCGGCTCGGGATGACACCTTCGGTCTTGTAACCGATGTCGAGGAGAACCTCGTCCCGGTCAACCTTGACGATGACGCCGTCGACGATGTCGCCATCGTTGAAGTACTTGATCGTCTCGTCGATGGCGGCGAGGAAAGCTTCCTCGTTACCGATGTCGTTGACCGCAACCTGCGGCGTGGTGGCGGTGGTCTCGGTGCTGCTCGTCATGTGGGAAAGGGCTCCGGTACGGGCATGGAAGTCGTAGGTACTGCTACGCCGGGAGCCCGTTTCGCTCTGCAGAAGCCGGACAGCCTAGGAAGCGCCCATCCGGAACGGCTGTAGTGATTCACAACCGCCGAGGCGCCTCGACAACCGAGGGGACATACAACAGACGCGAGCGCAGCCTGCTCTGTCCGAGGCACGCAGGCTCGCAGCGCAACTTGTAGCATACGGGGGCTGCCGGGCAGGGTCAATGCGCGAAGGCGCACACCCGGGGCGGATCGCCGCATACCCGGCACAAGAACTGTCGCACGAGGCCACCGGGGCAGCTCTGGCCCCGATGGCCCGCACCTTACGACGCGGGAGCCCACCATCCAAGAGTCAGCAGCAGACGCTTCCGTATACGACTCCGCAGACGACACGGTGGCCACCCGACGGGACGCCGGCATCGCCGAGAGCAGCCGTGCCAGCCGCGGCTGGTGGGACCGGAACGCGGACGAGTACCAGAGCGATCACGGCGCCTTCCTCGGGGACGACCGCTTCGTGTGGGGTCCCGAGGGCCTCGACGAGGCGGAGGCCCGGCTGCTCGGTCCCGCCGAGGCGCTGAAGGGGGCCGCGGTCCTGGAGCTCGGCGCGGGCGCCGCACAGTGCTCGCGCTGGCTGGCCGCCCAGGGCGCCCACCCGGTGGCCCTCGACCTCTCGCACCGCCAGCTGCAGCACGCGCTGCGCATCGGCGCCGAGGGTGTGGGCCTGGTGGAGGCGGACGCGGGCGCGCTGCCGTTCGCGGACGGCTCCTTCGACCTCGCGTGCTCGGCGTACGGCGCGCTCCCCTTTGTCGCGGACCCCGTCCTCGTGCTGCGCGAGGTGCGCCGGGTGCTGCGCCCGGGCGGCCGTTTCGTGTTCTCCGTCACGCACCCCATCCGGTGGGCGTTCCCGGACGAGCCCGGTCCCGAGGGGCTCTCGGTCTCGGGCTCGTACTTCGACCGCACGCCCTATGTGGAACAGGACGAGCGCGGTCACGCGGTGTACGTCGAGCACCACCGGACGGTGGGCGATCGCGTACGGGACGTGGTCGCGGGCGGTTTCCGGCTCGTGAACCTGGTCGAGCCGGAGTGGCCGGACTGGAACACCCAGGAGTGGGGCGGCTGGTCCCCACTGCGCGGCTCACTGCTTCCTGGCACGGCGATCTTCGTCTGCGATCGCGACTGAGTCCTTGGGGGACTTGTCCGTACGGCGGGCGAGGTCCAAGGCGTACTCGGGCCACCACTCCCCCGCCGGCGGCGCTCCCCTGCAGGCCCCGTCGGAGTCACCGGGGTGCTTGATCCACAGGAACGCGTCGATACGGGGATGGCCGGTCGCGGTCGTCGGAGTCCGGCCGAGCGTGCGGCCCGGCGGGTTGCACCAGGGTTCGTTCATGCCTGGCGGCGGCGGTCCGCTGCCGTTGCGGCTCGTGTCCATCACGAAGTGCTTGCCGCCGAGGAGTTCACCGAGCGTCTCTCCGTACGTGATGACCTCGGCGTCGGCGCGGAAGTTGGACACGTTGAGCGCGAAGCCGTCGGCGTCGGCCACTCCGGAGCGCATCAGCGCCGGGACCATCCGCCAGGGGTTGGGCACCCAGGCCGGGTGGCCGGCGTCCAGATAGACCTTTGTACGGGGCTGGCGCTTCAGCCGGTCGATCGCCTTGTCGAGCAGGTCGAAGCGCTCGTCGTGGAAGCGGGCCGGGGTGCAGCCGTCGAGCAGGTGCGGGACGGCGTCGGGTTCGAGGACGACGAGGGCCGGGGCCTGGCCGACGGCGTCGGCGAAGCGGTCGATCCAGCGCAGATACGCCGGCCCGCTCTCGGCTCCGCCCGCGGAGTACCGACCGCAGTCGCGGTGCGGGATGCGGTAGGCGACGAGCAGGACGGTGCGGCCCTTCGCCTGCCGGACCGCGCGCTCGATGCCGAAGGTGGGGTCGGCGTCGGCGAGCCAGGTGGGGGTGGGCTGGTCGGCGATCCGGCGCATGACGCGCGCGTCTTCCGTCCGCCCGGCTTCCTGCCAAGTCTCCGCCTGACGGGCGGCGTCGCTGTTCGGGTCCACCCAGAAGGGGTGGGGGTCTGGTTCCGCGGGCACGGCTTCGGCTGCGGTCGCGGTGAGCAGCGCCGCGAGCAGGGCGGCGGCAAGGGTGCGCTGAGGCATGCGTTTCTTTCCCC
>NZ_JAAKZW010000016.1 GCF_011044995.1 Streptomyces mesophilus
CCCCGCACTCCCGCGCCCCCGGCACCTGACCCCCGGGGGCGCGGGCCCTCACCACCGCACCCCCTCACCACCGCACACGAGAGGACCCGCCATGAGCGGCCACGACCACGAGCCCCGTATCGCGGAACTCCTGGGACGGATGACCGTCGACGAGAAGCTCGGCCAGCTCCAGCAGCTCGCCTGGGCCTGGGACACAGGACCTGGCGGCGGCGACACCGCGGCGGCCGAGGCCGCGGCCCGCAAGGGCCTGCTCGGCTCGGTGCTCAACGTCGTCGGAGCCGAGGCGAGCAACGCCCTGCAGCGCATCGCCGTGGAGGAGTCACGCCTGGGCATCCCGCTGGTCTTCGGCCTCGACGTGATCCACGGCTACCACACCACGTTCCCCATCCCGCTCGCCCAGGCCGCGGCCTTCGACCCGGCCGTCACGGCGGTGGACGCCGAGGTCTCCGCGCGCGAGGCGCGGTCCAACGGCATCCACTGGACGTTCTCGCCGATGATGGACGTCACGCGCGAGCCGCGCTGGGGCCGGATCGCGGAGAGCATCGGCGAGGACCCGTATCTCACCTCCGCCTACGCGGTGGCCAAGGTGCGCGGCTACCAGGGCGAGGACCTGACGGCACCGGACCGTATCGCCGCCTGCGCCAAGCACTTCGTGGCGTACGGGGGAGCGGAGGGCGGCCGCGACTACAACACCGTCGACGTGTCCGAGCAGCGGCTGCGCAATCTGTATCTGCCGCCGTTCAAAGCGGCCGTCGAGGCGGGCGCCGCCACCGTCATGGCCGCGTTCAACACCGTCAGCGGCGTGCCCGCGCACGCCAACACCCATGCGCTCACCGGCATTTTGAAGCAGGAGTGGGACTTCGACGGTGTCGTGGTGAGCGACTGGACCGGTGTCCAGGAGCTGATCGCGCACGGTGTCGCGGCGGACGAGGCCGAAGCGGCGCGGCGTTCGCTGACCGCGGGCGTGGACATGGAGATGGTGTCCACCACCTTCGTCGACCACGGCCGCGATCTGCTCGCGTCGGGGGCGCTGACCGAGGAGCGGCTCGACGACGCGGTGGCCCGCGTCCTGCGCCTGAAGCTGCGCCTCGGGCTGTTCGAGCGCCCGTACGTCGAGGAGTCCGCGGCGCTCACCGCACCGAGCGCCGAGGCGCGGGCGGCGGCGCGCGAGGCGGCCGGGCGCTGCATGGTGCTCCTGAAGAACGACGGCGACACCCTGCCCCTCGACGCGGCCGCGCTCCGCTCGCTCGCCGTGATCGGGCCGTTCGCCGACTCCGGTGATCTGCTGGGTACTTGGACCCTGCCGGGCGCTCCTGAGGCTGTCCCCGTCCTGACCGGTCTGCGCGAAGCGCTGCCGGACACCGTGATCAGCCACGTCGAGGGCGCATCCGCGGAAGGCACCGACACCTCCGGCTTCGCGGCGGCCGTGGCCGCGGCCGAAGCGGCCGACGCGGTCGTCCTCGTGGTGGGCGAGCCGCCCGCGCTCAGCGGAGAAGCGGCCGTACGCGGCGAGCTCGGACTGCCCGGTGTCCAGGAGCAGTTGGCCGAGGCGGTCGCCGCGACCGGCACGCCGTGCGTGGTGGTGCTCGTCGGCGGGCGGCCGCTGACCATCGGAGGCTGGGCCCAGCGGGTGCCCGCGGTCGTGATGGCCTGGCACCCCGGCATCGAGGCGGGTCCCGCCGTCGCGGACGTCCTGACCGGAGCCGTCGTGCCCGGCGGCAAACTGCCCGTGACCTTCCCCCGCTCGGTGGGCCAGATCCCGCTCTACTACAACCACGAGCGCACCGGCCGCCCCTACGATCCGGCCGCGCCCGAAGTGAAGTATGTGTCGCGCTACCTGGACCTCGCCGACGGCCCGGAGTTCTGCTTCGGGCACGGACTGAGCTACACCACCTTCGCCCTCGGTGAACCGCGGCTCAGCCGGGAGCAGCTCGCGGCGGGCGACCTGGAGGCGGGCGCGACGGTCGAGGTGACCGTCGCCGTGCGCAACACCGGCGACCGTACGGCCGACGAAGTGGTCCAGCTCTACGTCCAGGACCCCGCCGCGAGCATCGCCCAACCGGTGCGCCGGCTGCGGGGGTTCACGCGGGTCCGGCTCGCGGCGGGCGAGGAGCGGGAGGTCCGCTTCACCCTCGGAGCCGAGGACCTGGGCTTCTGGACGAACGACACCGCGGGCACCTTCGTCGTCGAACCCGGCGAGATCCACCTGCACACCGGCACCAGCTCCCGCACCCGGTCCAGGCGCACCCTCCTGATCACCTGACCGTCCGGACCGACGAAGGCTCAGCGCACCAGGACGACCCCACCCACCAAGAGGAGCAGCATGAGAGCAAAGCTATGCGCCGCCGTTGCCGTCCCTTCCCTGCTCGGTCTGATGCTCACGGGCGCCGCCACCGGCACCGCGCACGCCGCCACCACCACGTACTACGTGTCGCCGTACGGCAGCGACAGCAACAGCGGTACCTCGCCCGACCAGGCGTGGAAGTCGGCCGCGAAGGTCAACGCCGTCACGTTCCCGCAGGGCAGCACCGTCGCCTTCCAGGGCGGTGAGTGGTTCTCCGGCTGTCTGGTCTTCAACTCCACGAATGTGCCGGCGTCTTCGGCCACCACCCCCTTCAAGGTCACCTCGTACGGCACCGGGAAAGCGACGCTCAGGTCCACCTGTACGGGCGAGTACTCGGCGGCCGTCACGGCGGACCACGTCAGCGGCTTCCAGCTGTCCGGGCTGAAACTCGTCAACGGCGCCACCACCGCGGCCGGGGTGCTGCTGCAGAACCAGAGCTCCACCACGGCCACCAAGTCCCTGCTGGTCTCCGACTCCGACATCTCCGGGTTCGCCACCCCCAGCGGCAGCACCAGCACCTTCGGCGGGCAGATCATGGTGCTCGGCTACGCGGTCAACGGGAACACCGGGCCGCTGGACGACGTGCAGATCCGCAACAACATCCTGCACGGCTCCAGCGCGACCTCGACGGCCGGACCCGGTGTCTACGGCTGGGGCGGCGGCGTGAACATCACCAACGTCCGCGTCGAGGGCAACACCGTGTACAACCTGGGCATGGCCCCGCAGACCACCGGCGCGGCCATCACCGCGAACGGCTGGAACGGCGCGGTGATCCAGCGCAACGTGGTCCATGACATCGGCGCCAACGTCACCTCCTGCGGCGGCACCAGCGGGATCATGACGTACACCTCGAACAACGTGGCCGTACGGCACAACGAGGTGTACAACGTGCGACCGCTGCCGGGTCTGACCGCCGGCTGCGACTGGGACGGCATCGACCTCGACGGCGGCACCACCAACTCGGTCGTCGAGTACAACTACACGCACGACAACGCGGGCAGCGGCTACCTCGCGTACACCTCGACCGCGGCAGGACGGGTCTGGGGCCCCAACACCTTCCGCTACAACATCTCCGAGAACGACGACGCGGCCAAGGCACAGGGCGGGCTCTTCGACGTCGTGCCCGTCGCGCCGAAGAACGCCTTGTCCATCTACGGCAACACCCTCTACACCGGCACCGCGCAGACGACGAAGGACACGTCCAGCGCGTGCTTCCACTTCGGGTACGCCGCGGGCACCTGGGGCGCCGGTTCGCAGATCAAGAACAACGTCTGCCACATGGCCAACAAGGACAAGTACGGCCGCACCGGCCAGCTCTACTACAACCCCAACGGGCATACGGGGATGACGCTGGCGAACAACCTGTACTACGGCGCGGGCACCGCCGGGTTCCGCTGGGGCGGCACGACCTACGCCGACTTCGCGGCCTGGAAGGCGGCGGGACACGCGTCGGGTGAGGTGTGGGGCGACCCGCTGTTCACCGCGCCCGGCGGCGGAGGCACCTGCACCTGGTCACCCGTCACCGGTACGGGACCGCAGCCGTGCCCGTCGGCGTACACGCTGAAGACCGGTTCCCCGGCGATCGGAGCGGGAGCCGCCGTGACCGGCAACGGCGGGCGCGACTACTACGGGACGGCCATCCCGGTCAGCCCGAACATCGGGGCCGACGCGGGATAGGTCCGTCTGCCGTCCGTTCGACGGCATCGGTGCTTCCGGTCCGCGCGCCGGAAGCACCGAGCCGTCCGCGGCTTCTCGGAGCCGTTCCGCAGCTTCTCCGAGCCGTTCCGGCTGGTCCGTCGCGTCCGGGGCCGGCCCCGTGTGGTCCGGTGGCGTTCGGGTACCCGGCGGGCGCCCGACTCCCGTACGGGCGTGGGCCGCCGTAACCCCCCACCGCGATCCAGGAGCACTGCGTCTGCCATGCCCATCACCATCGAGGGTCCCGCGCTGCCCCAGCCGCGCGGCGTCCTGTCCGCCAGCGTCATCGACACCCTCCGCGGCCCCGGCTCCCGCTGCGCCGCCGAGCTCGTCCGCCGCGCCGAACCGTACGGGGACGACCTCCAACTCGCCCTCTACCTCTGCTACGAACTCCACTACCGGGGCTTCGCCGGGGTCGACGAGGCGTACGAGTGGGATCCGCCCCTGCTCGGCTTCCGCCGCGCCCTGGAGCACCGCTTCCTCACCGCCCTGCGCAAGGACGCGACCAGCAACCGGAGTGTGGACGAGGCGCTCGACGCGCTCCTCGTCGAACCCGTCGAAGGGACCGGGGTCTCCCATCGGCTGTGCGAGGAGGGCGAGTTGTGGCAGCTGCGCGAGTACGCCGCGCACCGTTCGCTCTACCACCTCAAGGAGGCGGATCCGCACGCCTGGGTGCTGCCCCGGCTGCGGGGGCGGGCCAAGGCGGGCATGGCGGCGGTGGAGTTCGACGAGTACGGCGGCGGACGGCCCGAGCGCGTGCACGCCGAGCTCTTCGCCGGCCTGATGAGCGACCTCGGCCTCGACGCCACCTACGGCCGCTACCTGGACGCCGCCTGCGCGCAGGCCCTGGCCACCGTGAACGTCATGTCGCTGTTCGGGCTGCACCGCCGGCTGCGCGGCGCCCTGGCCGGGCACTTCGCCGCCGTCGAGATCACGTCCTCGCCGGGCTCGCGCCGCCTCGCCCGCGCCATGTCCCGTACGGGGGCGGGGCCCAAGGCCGAGCACTTCTACACCGAGCACGTCGAGGCGGACGCCGTGCACGAACAAGTGGTGCGCCACGAGGTGATCGGCGGACTCCTGGAGACGGAACCGCAACTCGCGCCCGACATCGTCCTCGGCATCGACGCGACCGGCTTCCTGGAGGACCGCTTCGGCACGTATCTGCTCGACCGATGGGACGCGGGCTCGACCTCGCTGCGTGAGCCGTACGTGCAGAGCGGCACCGGATCCGCCAAGTGAGTGCGCCGCACGGACCTGACGAGCCGACGAACGGACCGGCCGGGCGGCCCGCTCTGCCGGGACGCGCGGGTGAACCCTGCCGTATCGCCGTCCAGCGCGAAGGTCCCTTCCTGGTCGACGGCCCGGTGGAGATCACCCTGGAGGACGGCACCACCGTCCGCTCCGACCGTTTCCGGGTCGCGCTGTGCACCTGCCGACGCAGCCGCCGCTTTCCGTGGTGCGACGCCGGCCACCGGCGGCGGGTAAGGAAAAGGCTGACGTGCCTGGGCTGCCCCCCACTGACGTGCCGGGCAGCCCATTCGCGTACCCCCTCCTGAGGCCAGCGTGCCCTACTCCTTCGGTACGTCCCGAGGCGCGAGCGGCCGCGTGGCCGGCCCCTGGAGCACCGAGCCGTCCGGGGCGAAACGCGAGCCGTGGCACGGGCACTCCCACGCCGTCTCGGCCTGGTTGAAGGCGACCAGACAGCCGAGGTGGGTGCAGCGCGCCGAAACGGCGTGCGCGCTGCCCGACGCGTCGCGGTAGACGGCGCAGCGGCTGCCGTCGAGCCGCACCACCGCGCCCGTGCCCGGTGCGATCTCGGCGACCGAATCGACATGCGCGGTACCGATGCGGTCGCCCACGAAGTGCCGTGCCACATCGGCCTGTTGCTTCAGGAGCGCGGGCGCTTCCCGTACGGCGCTCCACAGCCTGCGCGGGTCGTACAGCGCCGTCCACGGCGGCTCCTCACCGTGCAGCAGCCGGGTCAGGAGCTGTCCGGCGAGGACGCCGCCGCTCATGCCCCAGCCACCGAAGCCGGTGGCGACATAGGTGTGGCGGGCGCCCGGGTGGTACCGGCCGATCATCGGGACGGTGTCGCTGACGTCGTTGTCCTGGGCCGCCCAGCGGTAGGCGGTCGCCCCGACGGAGAAGTGCGCGCCCATCCATGCGTCGAGCCGGGCGAATCCGGCGGCCGGATCGCCCTCGCCCGGGGTGAAGCTCTCGCCCGTCACGATCAGGAGCCGTCCGCCGTCGCCGTACGGGGCGGTCCGCACGGACCGTTTGCCGTAGTCCTCGGTGAGGTACATGCCGGCCGGGTCCTGACCGGCCGGCAAGGGCGCGGCGACGACGAGTTCACGGCGGGGCGAAAGCCGCGCGAACAGCAGCGCGCGGTCGAAGACCGGATAGTGCGTGGCCACGACCACGTCCTGGGCGGTCACGGTGTGGCCGGCCTCGGTGGTCACCCGGCACGGGGAGCCTTCGTGCAGTCCGGTGGCCCGGGTCCGTTCGTGGATCACGCCGCCGCGCGCCCGCACGTCCTCGGCCAGGGCGAGGAGATAGGCGCGCGGATGGAACTGCGCCTGCCCCTCCGCGCGCACCGCCGCCGCCACCTCGAAGGGCAGCCCGGTCTCCTCGACGTAATGCGCGTCGAGCCCCGCCGCCCGGGCGGCGTCCGCCTCCGCCCGCAGCACGGAACGGTTCTCAGGACGCGTGGTGTACGTGTAGGCCGGGCGCCTCTCCCACGCGCAGTCCACCTTCAGCTCGGCGCTGACGGTGGCGATGCGCTCGACGGCGCCCACCTGGGAGCGGGCGTACAGCCGCGCCGCCTGCTCGCCGCGCGTGCTCAGGAGCCGGTCGTAGACAAGACCGTGCAGCGCGGACACCTTGGCGGTGGTGTGGCCGGTGACCCCGGCGGCGATGCGGTCGGCCTCCAGGACGACGACGTGCAGTCCGGTGCGGGCCAGCTCCCAGGCGGTGCTGAGCCCCGCGATGCCGGCGCCGATGACCACGACGTCCGTCTCGGTGTCGGCGGACAGCGGCGGCAGGTCCGTCGTCGGGCTCGTCGCCATCCAGTACGACTCGTCGCGGCCGGGCAGCGGATCGGTGGCGGAGGTGTGGTGTGCGCTCATCCGGACTGAGTGCCTCGATTGCCGCAGAAGATGCCCGCATACGGGGGCGCGCTCGGGTCTCAGCCCCGAGTGGTGCGTCCGTATATACCGTCCGTACATACCTCGCGGGCCCTGGGGTACCCCGTCTCCGTTGATGACCAAGATCTTCAGGGAACGTCTGCACGGGACCGCGCACTGGTGGCGGCGCGCGCTGGCCTGGTCGGGTCACGAGCGGCACACCGCGCTCCTGATCGGCAAGAGCGCGCTCGCCGCGACCTTGGCGTGGTTCGTCGCCCACCATCTGATGCAGGCGCAGTCGCCGGCGTTCGCCCCGTTCTCGGCCGTCCTGGTGATGCAGACGACGGTCTACCAGTCGGTGCTGCATTCGCTCCGCTACACGGGAGCGGTGGTCGTGGGCGTCGCCGTACAGACGGCCCTCGCGCTGACGCTCGGGCCCGGCTGGCCGGCGTTCGCGCTGGTCGCGCTCGTGACGCTCGGGATCGGCCGGTGGGCGAAGCTGGGTTCGCAGGGCGCGCAGGTGCCGACGGCCGCGTTCTTCGCCTTCGCCACCTTCGTCGCCGCCGAGCCCGGTGACCGCCTCGCCCAGCTCGGCCAGATCGTGCTCCTCGTCCTGATCGGATGCGCCACGGCCACGGCGGTCCATCTCGCGCTCGTACCGCCGATGCGCCACCGCAGCGCCGAGTTCGGGATCGGCATCCTCGCCCGGGCCTTCGCCGGGCTGCTCGCGGATGCCACGTCGGCGCTGCGCGAGGAGGAGCGGGGCGAGGAGCGCACCGGGCGACTCGACCACACCGACGCCCTGATCGCGCAGGCGAGGGCGGATCTGCGCACGGCGCAGGAGAGCGTCTCCTTCAACCCCCGCCGCTATCTGCGCGGACACCGGGGCCACACCAGCTTCGACGGGTACGCGACCGTACTGGAGGCGCTGGTGCGCACGCTCTACCAGATGGCCTCGCTGCACCGCAGCCTCGACCAGTGGCACGAGGAGCACGAGCGGCACGGGGACGGAGCCTTCCTGCGGAACTACGCGCGCTTCCTGGACGCCCTGCAGGAGTTCGCCCAGGTCCTCGGCGACCTCGACGAGGACCGGTTGCCCGGCCAGGCGCGCCGGTTGGGCCGGCTGGCCGAGGAGGCCGGCGAGCTGCGCCACGCGCTGGCCGAGGAAGCCGTACGGCAGGGCCTGCCGCTGGCCGATCCGTCGCGCCCGTACGGCGTGCTCGTCGTGGAGGCCACCCGTCTGTGGGAGGAGTGCCGCCGCGCCTCGGACGCCCTGCGGCAGTGGGTGGAGAGCTGACCGGATGCCGACCGGGTGCCCTATCCCTGTCTTCCCTGTCCCTGTCCTTGTCCCTGGCACGCGCCGAAGTCGACATCGTCCGCGGCGACCACCTTGGCGCTCATGTTGCGCTCCATCATGCGCAGGGCCGCGTCGGCCAGGTCCCGGTGGATGTGGGCGACGGCGTCGTAGGGCACGGTGACCCGCAGATGGCGGATGTGCGCGTCCAGGGCGGAGTACAGGACGCACTGCTCGGTGACCTGACCGCACAGGACCACATGATCGATGCCTTGCTGGGCCAGGAGATAGCTGAGCGGGGTCTCGTAGAAGATCGAATGCCGTGCCTTGACGACGAACAGCGAGTTCTCGTCCGGCGCGAGCGGGCGCACGAGATCGGCGTGCGGACCGTCGAGGGCTGTCTGCAGGATCTCCCCGTGGTGGGAGCGCCACTCGCCGAAGTTGTCGTTGGCGTAGATGACGGGGACCCCGTGTTCGCGCGCGCTGTCGATCAGCTTGAGCAGCGCCGGGAGCGCCGCCTCGGCGGAGGGCAGGAGGAGCTGGGCGTCGTCGTGTTCATAGGTGTTGATCATGTCGATGACGATGAGTGCGGCAGCTGCCATACGGGATCACCTCGCCCGGGACGCCAATGTGCGGCCGCGCGTGAGCAGCGCGCCCAGCGCGATCATGCCAAGACCGAGCCCGGCGTGCAGCCGGGAACGTTCGGGATTGACCCCTGCCCGCCGGGGTACGCGGCACACTTCCACCCCGCAGGTACGAAAGAGGCTGCGCAGACATGAGCATGATCGAGGGCTCGGTCGACGTCGACGTGCCGGTCAGGACGGCGTACAACCAGTGGACCCAGTTCGAGAGCTTCCCCCGGTTCATGGACGGCGTGGAGCGGGTCGACAAGCCGCAGGCCACCCTGTCGCACTGGGTGACCCGGATCGCCGGTGTGACCCGCGAGTTCGACGCGAAGGTGGTCGAGCAGCGCCCGGACGAACTGGTGGCCTGGTGCAGCCTGGACGAGCCGCACCACGCGGGGACGGTGCGCTTCGAGCCCCTCGGCGACAGCCGCTGCCGGGTGACGTACCGCCTCGAATTCGCTCCGCAGGGTCTCCTCGAGCGGACCGGTGACGCCCTCGGTCTGGTCGGCAGGCAGGTCCAGGGCAGCCTGCGGGGCTTCAAGGAGTACATCGAGGGCCAGGGCAAGGAGACCGGCGAGTGGCGCGGCACCATCAGCGGCGGCCAGGTGAAACCGCACGCCGAGCACACGCCCCGTCCGGTACCGCACTGGCCGACGGGCTGACCGGGCCGGGCCCTTCGGGAGAGCCGGCGCTCAGGAGGGCCGGTGACCAGGAGGGCAGGCGGCCGCAAGAGCCGGTGACCAGGAGAGCCGGCGGCCAGAAGAGCCGGTGACCAGGAGAGCCGGCGAGACCGAAACGAAAGGCTGACGCGGTGCGAGAGTCATCGACAGCAGACCCCGGTGGCGAGCACGCGAGGGTCACGCCGCCGAAGACATGGGCGGCGGGTGTCCCGGCGGTCGCCGAGGCGGTCCGCTACTCCCTGGCCGAGACATCGCCACGACGTGCGGGCCGCACTCTGCTCGACCTGAACCAGACCAAGGGCTTCGACTGCCCGGGCTGTGCCTGGCCCGACCCGGAGCCGGGCGAGCGGCACGTCAACGAGTACTGCGAGAACGGCGCGAAGCACACCAACGACGAGGCCACATCCCGCCGTATCACCCCCGAGTTCTTCGCGCGCCATTCCGTCTCCGAGCTCGCGCGGGCCTCCGACCGCTGGCTGAACCAGCAGGGTCGGCTGACCCACCCCATGGTCAAGCGGCCCGGCTCCGACCACTACGAGCCCATCAACTGGCATGACGCGCTGGGCCTGTTGGCCGAGGAGCTGCGGGCCCTCGACACCCCCGACGAGGCGGTCTTCTACACCTCGGGCCGGGCCGGCAACGAGCCCGCGTTCGTGCTTCAGCTCTTCGCCCGCGCGCTCGGCACCAACAATCTGCCGGACTGCTCCAACCTGTGCCACGAGTCCAGCGGCACCGCGCTCCACCAGACCCTGGGCATCGGCAAGGGCGATGTGAGCCTGCCGGACCTCCACCACGCCGACCTCGTCCTCACCTTGGGCCAGAACCCGGGCAGCAACCACCCGCGGATGCTGTCCGCGCTCGAGGTGACCAAGCGCAGGGGCGGGAAGATCGTCGCCGTGAACCCGCTGCCCGAAGCGGGCCTGATGCGCTTCAAGAACCCGCAGAAGCCGAGCGGGGTCATCGGCCGCGGCACCAACATCGCCGACCAGTTCCTCCAGATCCGCCTGGGCGGCGACCTCGCCCTGTTCCAGGCCCTGAATCTGCTGCTGCTCGAAGCCGAGGAGGCGGCGCCGGGCACGGCCTTGGACCGCGCCTTCATCGAGGAACACACCGAGGGTTTCGAGAAGTTCGCCGACCACCTGCGCCGCACCGTCTCCTGGCCGGAGGTCCTGACCGCGACAGGACTGGACCGCGCCCAGATCGAAGAGCTGCGGGACCGGGTCCTCGCCAGTGAACGGACCATCGTCTGCTGGGCGATGGGCCTCACCCAGCAGAAGCACGCGGTGCCCACCATCCGCGAAGTGGTCAACTTCCTTCTTCTACGGGGCAGCATCGGCAAACCCGGCACGGGCGTATGCCCGGTCCGTGGCCACAGCAACGTCCAGGGCGACCGGACCATGGGCATCTGGGAGCAGATGCCGCAGCACTTCCTCGACGCCCTGGAGCGGGAGTTCGCGTTCAAGCCGCCCACCGAGCACGGCCTGGACACGGTGAACGCGATCCGGGCCATGGCCCAGGGGAGGATCAAGGTCTTCCTGGGGCTCGCGGGCAACTTCGTACGCGCCACACCCGACAGCGACTTCACCGCCGACGCCATGCGCCGCTGCCGGCTCACCGCGCACATCTCCACGAAGCTCAACCGCTCCCACACGGTGTGCGGCGACACCGCACTGATCCTGCCGACACTCGGCCGCACCGAGCGGGACTGCCAGAGCGGCGGCGAGCAGTTCCTCACCGTCGAGGACTCCATGAGCCAGGTGCACGCCTCCGCGGGCCACTTGGAGCCGGCGTCGAAGCACCTGCTCAGCGAGGTCGCGATCCTCAGCAGGCTCGCCCGCCGCACCCTGGGCGATCAAGTGGCCGTCCCCTGGGCGGAGTTCGAGGCGGACTACGGTCATATACGGGAGCGGATCGCCCGGGTCGTGCCCGGCTTCCACAACTTCAACTCCCGGGTGACCAAGCCCGGCGGCTTCGGCCTGCCGAACCCGGTCAACGACGGCGTCTTCCCCACGCCCAGCGGCAAGGCGCAGTTCACCCGCAACGACTTCGAGGGGCTCACCGCGCCCGAAGGTCATCTGCTGCTCCAGACCCTGCGCTCGCACGACCAGTGGAACACCGTCCCGTACACCATGAACGACCGCTACCGGGGCATCCACGGCTCGCGCCGCGTCCTCCTGGTCAACCCGGCCGACCTGCGCGCCCTGGGCTTCGATGACGGCGTCCGGGTCGACGTGATCAGCGTCTGGCGCGACGGCACCGAGCGCCGGGCGGAGGACTTCCGGCTCGTCCCGTACTCCACACCCGTCGGCTGCGCCGCCGCGTACTACCCGGAGACCAATGTCCTCGTCCCGCTGGACAGTGTGGCCGACCAGAGCAACACCCCGACGTCCAAAGGCATCGTGATCCGCCTGGAGCAGCGCTCCGAGGCACCGTGAGCGGCCTCGCCGAGCCCGCGGTGCGGGTGGGGACCTGCTCCTGGACCGACCCGGCGCTCGTGTCCTCGGGCTGGTACCCGACCGGCAGCCGGGACGCAGAGGGGCGGCTGCGGTTCTACGCGACACAGTTCACGGTCGTCGAGAGCGACTCGACGTACTACGCGCTGCCGAGCGCACGGAACTCCCGGCTCTGGGTGGAGCGCACACCACCCGGATTCACCTTCGACATCAAGGCGTTCGCGCCCTTCACCGGCCACTCCGTCCCCGTCCGCGCGCTGCCCGCCGACCTGCGTCCCGCGGGCCCGCCCGGGCGCAGACTGCGGGCCGGCGACCTGCCCGCGGACACCATGGCCGAGCTGTGGCGCCGCTTCCACGCGGGTATCGAGCCGCTGCGCGCCGCGGGCCGGCTCGGCTGCGTGCTGTTCCAGTTCCCGCCCTGGTTCGTGCCGGGCGCCGACGCAGTCGAACGCATCCTGCGCTGCGCCGAGTTGTGCCGGGCGCCGATCGCCGTCGAGCTGCGGCATCCGGGCTGGTACGAGCCCGAGGCGTACGCCCTGGTCACCGACGTTCTCGCGCGCCACCGGATCGCCTTCGCCGGCGTCGACGCCCCCGGCCTCCTGCCGGAGGTCCGCGCCACCTCACCGCAGCTGTCGGTCGTCCGCTTCCACGGCCGCAGCGCGCACTGGGGCCGCGGCTCCAAGGAGGACCGCTACCGGCATACGTACGAGCGGCACGAACTGGAGGAGTGGGTGCCGCGCATCCGCATCCTCGCCAAGGAGAGCGCCGCGGTGCATGTCCTGTTCAACAACTGCTGTGCTGACGCGTCGGTGAAGGCCGCCGCGGCCATGGGGGAACTGCTGCACTCCTGAACTCCGGCACCGGCGTTACGGGGCGGGGACGTTCGGTTCCGGGGCGGGACGCCCGACAGTCCGCGTTTCCCGTCACGCCAGGACCGACTCCTCGCCGCCGTCGTCCTGTTCCTCAGGACCTGGCCGCCGCCGCAGCGTCGGCAGGACCGGCAGGATCGCCGCCGCCTGGGACGGCGAGGGGGCGATCCCGCGCCGGCAGACGAGGGCGTCGGGATCCGCGGCCGGTACCTGGAGGCTGTAGCCGTCGGGACAGGACGGACCCGCCTCACCGCGCGGACCCTGCGCACCCTCGGGGCCCGCGGGCCCGGCCGGACCGGTGTCGCCCCGCTCACCCTTCGTACCGCCGTCGCCGGGCGGCCCCGCAGGACCGGCCGGACCCATGGCGCCGTCCGCGCCCGCGGGGCCAGGGGCGCCACCGACTCCCGGCTCACCCGAGGGGCCGGGCTCACCGTCGGCGCCGGGGGAGCCGGGGGTTCCGGAGGGGCCGGCGGGGCCGCGCTCTCCGCGGGCCCCGCTCTGGCCGGCCCTGCCGGGCGCACCCGGAGCTCCGGCCGGCGCCCGGACCCGGGCCAGCAGATCGTCCACCGCCTCCGACGGATCGGGCACGGCCGGGGTCTCACCCGCCGCCGAGACCTGCCGGCGCAGTGTGCGGACATCCTCGGCGAGCGTCGACAGGGCCTCGCCCCTGCGCGTCGCCTCCTGGGCCAGCCCGTCGGCCCGGCGCTCGCCCTCGTCGATGCGCGCCCACAGGATCACGGCGATCCCGCACAGCGCGATCAGCACACAGACGAGAAAGATCTTGCGCCAGCGCAGCGCGAGCAGCCGCTCGATGCGGTTGGTCACGGATGCCTCCGGGGGCGGGCGAGGACCGAAGCGGGGGAGACGCACCTCGCGCCCCCCGGAAACGGGGCACGGCGTCGTACGGGATGGATCACTGCGGTCCTCCGAGGCGGTGCACATCGAGGCGCAGCCGGGCGATCTCCGACTGGTCGGCCGCGTGCAGGGTGGCCAGTTCCGCGATGCGCGAGTCCCGCTCGGCCACCTGGCGCTCGAGGCGGTCGCGTTCGCTCTGTAATCGCTCCGTCAGGCTCGAATACCCGGTCAGCGCGTTCTCGCCGCGTTTGCCGAGGTAGGCCACCAGGGCCGCGCCCAGGACCCCCACGCAGGCCAGCGTCGAGCCGAGCAGGGTGATGCCGGCATCCAAGGAGCGCCTCCTACTTGGCCACCGGATTGTGCCGGTGTGAACTCTCGGCGGAACAACGAGCGTTGGTTCAGGTGGTATGCCGCACTGCGCCCGATACATCCGGAAGTGTGCTGACGGCGCGTCACTTCCGGTGCGCCCGGGAGCCCGGAGCGGGTACACCCGCGCAGGTCAGGACGGCCCGCAGGCCCGTACGGCCGCATCCAGCGCGACGGTCGGTCCGGCGTCGGATGGAGTGATTCCTGCATCTGCAGGGGGGTCACACCGAGGGAGTCCTCCCGTGCGTTTCACCAAGTCGACCGTGGCCCTGACCGCCGCGGCCCTGCTGTCCCTGACCGCCTCGGCCGCCCAGGCCGCAGGGCCGGACCCCACGTATCCGAAGGGCAATCCGCCGGCCACCAACTGCGGGCCGTCCTTCTACAACCCGCCGACCGGGCAGCACGACAAGCCCGAGGGGCACTACTACGACGAGATCCCCGGCACGGGGCTCGCCTGGTGGTTCTTCGCGCAGTCCGGCACCGGGACGCTGCCCATGGGCGAGGAGCTCCTCGCCGAGATGAAGCGCGCCGGGATCAAGATCGAGGCGATCTGCCCGGTGGGCGCCCTGAAGGGCGGCAAGGGCATCTGGACCCCGGTCGGATCCGACGGCTACAGCGGCATCAACGTCTTCAACGGCCGGATCTGGTACCCGGGCGGCTGGAAGTTCACCAACCCCAAGACGGGCCGCTCGCACCGCATCGACGGGTTCTGGCTGCACGACTTCCCGTTCATCAACAAGGCCAGCGGCAACGCGTACATCGACGAGAAGCGCACCCCGCACCAACTGCACCTCTCCAGTTACGACACGGTCGACTTCCTCACCCACCTCCTCGAGCCGCGGATCAACCAGGGAAAGGTCAGCCTCGGCCCCGACAACTGGCGCTTCAATCTGACCGCGGCGTACGTCAAGGAGCTCAACGACGTACTCGGCACCAAGCTCAAGCCGGGTGTCCACTTCGCCACCCTGGAGATCAACGCGAGCGTGCTGCCGGGCCAGAACATGCCGCTCAAGCCGGGATACGCGAAGGACGAACCCGGCACGCGCTAGGGGAGCGGCCCACCCGCACGTGCCCGCCCACCGGACCGGTCCGGTGGGCGGGCCGCGTCGGGGCACCCGTGCGGCATGCACGACAAGAACCCCGATCCCGACCCCTACCCGGCCCCCGGGCCTCGAGCCGGGCGGCGGAGTGCCGCCCGGTGAGACACCGCCCGCCGAGGGCAGCACGTCCCCGTCCCCGTGGAGGGAGGTCAGGACGGCTTGAGGGGGTCGTGCCCCAGGGACATCAGGCGGTGCCTGCCGCGGGTGTCGCCCGCCTCGGGTTCCCGTTCCTCGCCGCGGGCGGCCACGACACGGTCCACCACGTTGCGCATGACGCGCAGATCGGCGTCGGTCAGATCCGTGCGCCGTTTCTGCAGGATCGCGAGGACGTGCTGTCCGGTCTCGGGCCCCGCGTGTTCGGGCAGCTGCTCGGCGTGCTCGCCCGCGTCCCGGGTCCTGAGCCAGGCGCCGAGTTCTTGTGAGGTCATGTTCACCACGCGGTGGAACGCGTCCCAGAGCGCGTCGAGTTCAAGGGTGGAGTACTCGGCCATGATCGGTCTTTCTGTCGTCGGGTGATGGCGGGGACCGGATGGATGCGGATACCCATCAGGCACCGGACGGACACGGATGCCGGCCGGTTTCGCCGGCCGCCCCGCCGCTGATCCGGCCGGGTACCCCGCGGCAGCGCCATCGACCCGTACCGGAGCGAGGCCGGAATGCGTTTCCACCACAGCCGTCCCACCGACCGCGGGTACCCCCGCCTGCGCCACGGGCGCGGCCGTGCTGCGCATGCTCAGGGCCGGGGCTCACTGACGCGGCTGCCCGGGGCGGGGTCAGTCGGCCGGTGTGCCGGGCTGGTCGTGGGTGGCGCAGTGGATTCCGCCGCCTCCGGTGGCGAGGGTGTCGATCCTCAGCTGCACGATGTCCCGCCGGGGGAAGTGCTCCCGCAGGATTCCCCAGGCCCGGTCGTCGGCCTTCCTGTCGCCGAAGCGAGGCACGTACACCGCGTCGTTGCCGATGAAGAAGTTGGCGTACGTCGCGAGGAAGTCGTCGCCGTAGCCCGGGACGCGGTCCGGGTCGGGCCCGGGGAGGTCGATCACCTCGAAGCGGCGGCCCCGTGCGTCGGTGGCCTCGCTCAGCACGGACTTCGCCTGATCCGCTGAGCGCGACCAGGAGTCGGCGGGCAGGCCAGGGAAGGCCCGGTCCAGGAGGATCACCCCGGGGGCCGTGAACCGCACGAGACTGTCGACGTGCGCGTCGGTGATGTCCTCGCCCCGCACGCCCGCCAGCCAGATCACCTTCCGCAGGCCCAGGAGCTTCTTCAGCTCGGCCTCGATCTGATCGCGGCTCATCCCGGGGTTCCGGTTGTCGTTGACGATCGAGCTCTCGGTGATCAGGAGCGTGCCCTCGCCATCCGTCTCGAAGGAGCCGCCCTCGGAAACCAGAGGCGCCTGGACACGGGGAATCCTGTACGCGGGTAGCAGCGCCCGTCCGACCACACCGTCGTTCGTGTGGACCTGCTTGTCGCCCCAGCCGTTGAAGTTGAAGTCGACGCCGAGGACGTCTGCGCCCTCCTCGACGAATACGGGGACGGTGTCCCGGGCCCACAGGTCGTCGACGGCTAGGTCGATGACCTCCACCTGGGACCCGCACGCCTTCTGGGCGGCGGCCCGCTGGTCCGGCCTCGCCATCACCACCACGTACTCGTACTCCGCGACGGCCCGGGCGACGCGCGCGATGTCCCGCCGTACGTAGGGGAGATCCTCCTGCCATACGGACTCCAGCGCGGGCCACGCCATGAACGTGCGCGCATGGCTCTCCCACTCGGCGCCCAGGCGCCGTGCCTCGCTCTTGTCCGCGGCCCCGCCCGTGGCGGTGGAAGCGGCCGGCCTGCCGGGATCGCCGGGTCCGCAGGCCGAGGCGCCGAGACCGAAGGCGCCCATGGAGGCGAGCCCTCGCAGAGCGGAGCGGCGGGAGGGGAGGGGGTCGTGCATGGGGTCTCCGATCATCAGCGGGCACGGCAAGGGTGATCCTCCACGGCCGGCCGCCTCGTCCACCGCATCCGCGGCGCGGCTCGACGATGCCCGTCAACCAGCGGCATCCGACGCCCAGTTCATCAAAACTGAGGAATCCTCATCTTTTTCGGCCGGGACCGTTGACTATGTCACCGCCGCTCGCAATTCTGAAAACTCGTCAGTAACTTGCGTGCGCATGTCAATCAAGGTGAGTGATGACCATGGTTCAACCTCCGCGTCACAGACTCGGACCCCTCACGGTTGTGTCACTGCTCCTCGCCGTGTTCTCCCTGTTCATCGGCCCGATGCCCGCCTCCGCCGCGGACCCGGGCTCCGGAACCGAGGTCGACTCCGCGGCGGAGAGCGGCTGGTGGACGCCGACCGCGCGGCCCGAGCCCGACTCGCAGATCAACGTCACAGGTGAGCCCTTCAAGGGCACCGACGCCCAGGGAAGAGTCAGGGGCTTCGTCGACGCGCACGACCACATCATGTCCAACGAGGGCTTCGGCGGCCGGCTGATCTGCGGCAAGGCGTTCTCGGAGCAGGGCGTCGCCGACGCGCTCAAGGACTGCCCCGAGCACTACCCGGACGGCTCGCTCGCCCTCTTCGACATGATCACCAAGGGCGGTGACGGGAAGCACGATCCGCACGGGTGGCCCACGTTCAAGGACTGGCCGGCCCATGACTCGCTCACCCACCAGCAGAACTACTACGCCTGGATCGAGCGGGCCTGGCGCGGCGGCCAGCGGGTTCTCGTCAACGACCTGGTCACCAACGGCGTGATCTGCTCCGTCTACTTCTTCAAGGACCGCGGCTGCGACGAGATGGACGCCATCCGTCTCGAGGCGAAGAAGACGTACGAGATGCAGGACTTCGTCGACAGGATGTACGGCGGCCCGGGCAAGGGCTGGTTCCGCATCGTCACCAGCAGCGCGCAGGCCCGCGAGGTCATCGAGCAGGGCAAGCTGGCCGTCGTCCTGGGGGTCGAGACCTCCGAACCGTTCGGCTGCAAGCAGATCCTGGACGTCGCGCAGTGCAGCAAGGCCGACATCGACCGCGGCCTGGACGAGCTGAAGAACCTCGGCGTCAGCAGCATGTTCCTGTGCCACAAGTTCGACAACGCCCTGTGCGGCGTGCGCTTCGACTCCGGCACACTCGGAACGGCCATCAACGTGGGCCAGTTCCTGTCGACCGGCACGTTCTGGAAGACGGAGACCTGCCGTGGCCCGCAGCGCGACAACCCCATCGGCAACGCCTCGGCGGCGCAGGCGGAGCAGCAGCTGCCGAAGGGCGTGTCCGTGCCGACGTACGCCTCGGGCGCGCAGTGCAACACCCGCGGTCTGACCGGCCTGGGCGAGTACGCGGTACGCGGCATGATGAAGCGCGGCATGATGCTGGAGCTCGACCACATGAGCGTCAAGGCCGCGGGCCAGGCCTTCGACCTCCTCGAGTCCGCCTCGTATCCGGGCGTGATCTCCTCGCACAGCTGGATGGACATGAGCTGGACCGAGCGGCTCTACAAGCTCGGCGGGTTCATCGGCCGCTACATGAGCGGTTCCGAAGGCTTCAGCGCGGAGGCCAAGGACACAGACGCGCTGCGCGAGAAGTACGACGTCGGCCTCGGCTACGGCACCGACATGAACGGGGTCGGCGGCTGGCCGGGCCCGCGCGGCGCGGACACCCCGAACCCGGTGACGTACCCCTTCCGCAGCGCGGACGGCGGCTCGGTGATCGACAAGCAGACCACCGGCGAGCGCACCTGGGACTTCAACACCGATGGGGCGGCGCACTACGGCATGGTCCCGGACTGGATCGAGGACATCCGGATCGTCGGCGGCCAGGGCGTCGTGGACGACCTCTTCGCGGGCGCCGAGTCCTACCTGCGCACCTGGGGGAACGCCGAGAAGCACGACCCCGGGCGGAACCTCGCCTCGGGCGCGACCGTCACCGCGTCCACGACACAGTGGTGGAACCCGTTCGTCAGCTTCGCACCCGGCAAGTCCGTCGACGGCGACAAGGCCACCCGCTGGGCCAGCGAGTGGAAGGAGAACCAGTGGCTGCGCATCGACCTCGGATCCGCGAAGCCGGTCGGGCGCGTCACGCTCGACTGGGAGGACGCGTACGCGAAGTCGTACCGCGTCGAGCTGTCGCAGGACGGCAGCACCTGGCGGACGGCATGGTCCACGGACTCCGGTGACGGCGGCCTGGACACCGCACGGTTCGACATCACTCAGGCGCGTCACGTACGGATCCAGGGTGTGCAGCGCGGCACCGACTGGGGCTACTCGCTGCGGGAGGTCGGCGTGTACGGCGGCTGACGGCGGTCCATGGGGAGGTCGTTGCTCGGTGGGGGCGCCTGGGGAGGTCCAGGCGCCCTCGGGGAATGTCGGACGGTGCCCGGTCGGCACGTCCCCCGAGCGGTCTTTCACCTGATCCGTCCCGTATCCTCACCGCCCCCGACAAGGGGCCGGTGGGAGATATGAGAGCGTGCAGGGCGTGAGCGAGACACCCGAGAACACCCTGCAATACCGCTTCGACGGCCCGGAGGACGCCCCGGTCCTGATCCTGGGACCCTCCCTGGGCACGACCTGGCACATGTGGGACCGCCAGATACCCGACCTCACCCGGACCTGGCGCGTCCTGCGTTTCGATCTGCCCGGGCACGGCGGAGCGCCCGCCCATCCCACCGACTCCGTCCAGGCGCTCGGTGACCGGCTGCTCGCGACCCTCGACGAGATCGGGGTCCGGCGCTTCGGGTACGCGGGCTGTGCGTTCGGCGGTGCGATCGGTGCCGATCTGGCGCTGCGCCACCCGCAGCGTGTCGCCTCGCTCGCCCTGATCGCCGCGTCACCCCGCTTCGGTACCGCCGACGAATTCCGGCAGCGCGGCGTGATCGTCCGTACGAACGGGCTCGAGCCCGTCTCGCGCACCTCGCCCGAGCGCTGGTTCACGCCCGGCTTCGCCGCCGCGCAGCCCGCGATCACCGAGTGGGCGGTGCAGATGGTGCGCACCACCGACCCCGGCTGCTACATCGCGGCCTGTGAGGCGCTCGCGGCCTTCGACATACGGGCGGACCTCGGCCGGATCGGCGTGCCGACCCTCGTCCTGGTCGGCTCCGAGGACCAGGTGACCGGGCCCGCCGAGGCGCGCACGCTGGTCGCCGGCATCCCGGACGCACGGCTCGCGGTCGTGCCCGGTGCCTCGCATCTCGCTCCGGTGGAACAGCCGGGCGCCGTCACGGACCTGCTCGTGCACCACTTCTCCACGGCGTGGACCGAAGCGCACGCGGCCATCGCCGCGCCGCCCCTGGTCCCCGTGATCGCCCCGTCCAGTGAGGTACGCGGTCCGGTCGCCGAGATCGCGCCCCTGGAGGCGCAGGCGGGTCCGGGCGGGCGACCGGACCCGTACGACGCCGGCCTCAAGGTCCGCCGTGAGGTGCTCGGCGACGCCCATGTCGACCAGGCGCTCGGCAACAGCGACGCGTTCTCCGGCGACTTCCAGGACCTGATCACGCGCTACGCGTGGGGGGAGGTCTGGGCCCGCCCCGGCCTGGAGCGCCGGATGCGCAGCGCCGTGACGCTCACCGCCCTGGTGAGCGGCGGTCATCTCGACGAGCTCGCCTTCCACACCCGCGCCGCCCTGCGCAACGGGCTCACCCCGGACGAGATCAAGGAGATCCTGCTCCAGGCCGCCGTCTACTGCGGCGTCCCCGCGGCGAACTCGGCGTTCAAGGTCGCGCAGACGGTGATACGCGAGGAGACGACGCCCCGCGAGTAGCCGGGCGTCCGCTCGTGGGCCAGGGCCTGATCCACCAGACAGGCCCTACAGCCCCGTCCCGTCCCCGGGTGCCAGCCGCAGATGCTCCGCACCGCTCAGGTTCGTCAGATGCGTGTCGTACACGGGGCGGGCCAGGTCCGTGAGCAGGGCGTCGTGCACGTCGATCGTGCGCTGCGGCTTGACCTCGCGTACGTAGTCGATGACCTCGGAGACCTTGCTCCACGGGGCCATCACGGGCAGCAGCAGGGTGTCGACGGGATGGTCGGGCACGGTCAGCGCGTCGCCGGGGTGGAAGACCGAACCGTCCACGAGGAAGCCGACGTTGGTGATCCGCGGCAGATCCGGGTGGATCACGGCGTGCAGCTCGCCGTACACGCGGACGTCGAAGCCGGCGGCGGTGAAGGCGTCACCGTTGCCGACGGTGTGGACACGGCCGGGGAACGCCGCCGCGATCTGGTCCGCGACCGAGCGCAGCGTCCAGATCTCGGCGCCCGGGTTCGCCTCCAGGGCGGCGCGCAGCCGGTCCTCCGCGAAGTGGTCCGGGTGCTCGTGCGTGACGAGGATCGCGTCGGCCCCGACGGCGTCGTCGGCCTCCCCGAACAGACCGGGGTCGATGACCAGGGTGCTGCCGTCCTTCTCGAGCCGTACACATGCGTGGGTCTTCTTGGTCAGCTCCATAAGCCCCATCTTGCTCCGGTACGGGCAGGGCTTCACCCCCGGGGCGTACCGGGCCGCGCCGGCCGGCGGCGCCTCACCGCGGACGGCGCTGTCAGACCCCGGCGGTAGATTGGCCGCATGCGTATCGCCACCTGGAACGTGAACTCCGTGACCGCCCGACTGCCCCGCCTCCTGGCCTGGCTGGAGAACAGCGGCACGGACGTGCTGTGCATCCAGGAGACCAAGTGCGCGGCCGAGCAGTTCCCCGCCGACGAGCTGCGCGAGCTCGGCTACGAGTCGGCGGTGAACGCCAATGGGCGGTGGAACGGGGTCGCGCTCGTCTCCCGCGTCGGACTCGACGACGTCGTCAAGGGCCTGCCCGGCGACCCGGGCTACGACGGCGCCGAGGAGCCCCGCGCGATCTCCGCGACCTGCGGCGGCGCCCGCGTCTGGTCGGTCTATGTGCCCAACGGGCGCGAGCCCGACCACGCGCACTATGCGTACAAGCTGCTGTGGTTCGAGGCCCTCAAGGCCGCCATCGCGGGCGACGCCCAGGGCTCGCGTCCGTTCGCGGTGCTCGGTGACTACAACGTCGCGCCGGCCGACGAGGACGTCTGGGACATCAGCCTCTTCGAGGGCGCGACCCATGTCACCCCGGCCGAGCGCGCCGCGCTCGCGGCGCTGCGCGAGACGGGCCTCAGCGACATCGTGCCGCGGCCGCTCAAGTACGACGTGCCCTTCACGTACTGGGACTACCGCCAGCTCGGCTTCCCCAAGAACCGCGGCATGCGCATCGACCTGGTCTATGGGAACGCCGCGTTCCAGAAGGCCGTCACCGACGCCTACGTGGACCGCGAGGAGCGCAAGGGCAAGGGCGCGTCCGACCATGCGCCCGTCGTAGTCGACCTGGACATCTGACCGGCCTGGACATCCGACCAGGGCTCCGTCAGGACCTGAGGCCTGCGCACGGGGGCCGGTCGGCTCTGCAGCCGACCGGCCCTCGCGGCATACCGTAGCGGTATGCCCACTTCTGTCCGCATATCGGCCCCGGACGAGATATCGGCCTCGGACGAGATATCAGCCCAGAACGAGACGACGGCAGCCCAGAACGAGACGACGGCAGCCCAGGACGAGACGACGGCAGCCCAGTTCCAGACCCTCGCTCTGGCGGTCGTGATCGGTGTCGGCGCAGGAGCCGGCGCGGTTCTCTTCCGCTGGATGGTCATGGGCGCGACCAGGCTGTTCTCCGGCCACGCCGACTATGCGGCGGCCGGCGGCTCCGCCCATCCGCTGCTCCCGCACCTCGGCCCGTACTTCGTCCTGCTCGCCCCCGCCGTCGCCGGCCTCGTCTACGGCCCGCTCGTCCACCGCTACGCCCGCGAGGCCCGCGGCCACGGTGTCCCCGAGGTCATGCTGGCCGTCGCGCGGGGCGGAGGCCGGATCAAGGGCCGGGTCGCCGTCGTGAAGTCCCTCGCCTCCGCCCTGTGCATCGGTGGCGGCGGCAGCGTCGGCCGCGAGGGCCCCATTGTGCAGATCGGCTCGGCGCTCGGCTCCACCCTCGGCCGGCTGGTCCGCGCCGACGAGCAGCGCACCACCCTGCTGCTCGCCTGCGGCGCCGCAGGGGGTATCGCCGCGACCTTCAACGCACCGCTCGCGGGCGTGGTCTTCGCCATGGAGCTGATCCTGCGCCGCTGGACCGCCCGCACCTTCGGCATCCTGGCGATCGCGTCCGTGACGGCCTGCGTACTGGCCCGCGCGGTCTTCGGCAACGAGGTGTTCCTGCCGCTGCCCGGCCTGAGCGTCCAACACTCCGATCAGTACGTCCTGTTCGCCGTCCTCGGTCTGGTCGCGGGCGCCGTCGGCATCGTCTTCACCCGCTTCCTGTACGCCGTCGAGGACCTCTGCGATCGCATCTGGCGCGGCCCGGAGTGGCTGCGTCCCGCCGTCGGCGGCCTGGCTCTCGGCGTGCTGCTGCTCGTGCTGCCGCAGATGTACGGGGTGGGCTACCCGGTCCTCGAAGACGCCGCGCACGGCAAGTACGCGCTCGGTCTGCTGCTCCTTCTGCTCGTCGGCAAGATGGTCGCGACCAGTCTGACCATGGGTATCGGCGGCTCGGGCGGGGTCTTCGCACCGTCGCTGTTCATCGGCGCCATGCTCGGCGCGGTCTTCGGGATCGTGGCCGCGTCGCTGTTCCCCGGGCACGCGGCGGCCCCCGCCGCGTACGCCATGGTCGGCATGGCGGCCGTGTTCACGGGCAGCGCCCGCGCACCGATCGTCGCGGTGGTCATCATGCTCGAACTGACCGGCGCGTTCGGCCTGTTGCTGCCGCTGCTCCTCGCGGTCGCGCTCTCGGCCGGCGTCAGCCGCGCCCTGAGCCGCGAGACGGTCTACACGCTCAAACTGGCCCGGCGCGGCATCGACCTGTCCCGACCGGCGGGCGCGACAGGCTGAGTCTCACAGCGGCTCGAGGACGAGCTGAGGCTTACAGCAGCCCGAGGGCGACCTGAGGCTCACAGCAACCCGAGATCGATCGACTCCCCGAGCGCCGCGAGCCCCGCGTCCCCAGGATGCAGATGGTCCCCGCTGTCGTACGCGGGCAGCAGCCGCGTCGGATGCTCCGGGTCCCGCAGTACGGCATCGAAGTCGAGCACCGCGTCGTAGATCCCGCTGGTGCGGATCCACTCGTTCACCGCCTGCCGTTCCGCGTCCGCGGCCGCCGTGCACAGCGCCTCGCCCTCGCAGGGCGCGATCGTCGCGGCCACGGTGCGCAGCCCGCGCTCCTCGGCGCGCGCGGCGATCTCCCGCAGTCCGGCGGTCACTTGAGCCGCCTTCGCACCCCACCGCACATCGTTGACACCCTCGAAGACCACGACCGTACGGGCCCGGGTCTGCGCCAGCACATCCCGCTCCAGGCGGTGCAGCGCGCTCACCCCGCCCGTATCGGTCGAGACCCCGTCGCCCGGATACCGGTCGGTGACGACGCGGTTGGCGGAGATCCCGTGGTTGAGCACGCCGTACGCCGGGACCCCGTCCTGGTCGAGCAGCCGCCGCGCCAGCACGTTCGGCCAGCGCCGGTTGGCGTCCGGCGTGGACTTCACGCCGTCCGTGATCGAGTCCCCGAGCAGCACCACGGACTGTTCGTCACCGCCGGCATCGACCCCGGCGAGGAACGGCCACGTACTGATCGTCGAGGTGTACGCCCCCGCGTCCGTGGCCCCGGTGTGATCACCGCCCTCGCTCACGTACGACTTCTGGATCGCCTGACTGTGCACGGGCGCCGCACTCACCGTGCCGGGCAGATGGAAGGAGACAAGGAGATTCGTGTCGGCCGGTACATCGAAGTCCACCGGATCGCTGAACACCTGGGCGCCCGCCGGGATTTCCGCGCCGCGCTCCCCGCGGAACGTGAGGGCCACGGGCTCGGACCGGGCCCCCGCGCCCGCGCCCTGTACGGCGACACTGGCGGCACCGATCCGTACGGGAGCCGAGGCGAAGGTGTTGGCGAGCTGGATCCGCACGCGTGGGCCGCCCGCCGAGGTGTGCACCACGAGCCGCAGCGTCCGGTCCGTCCACGGCCCCACCGCGGTGTATCCGGACGCGGAGGCGGACCAGCTGCCCGTCCAGCCGCGCGCCGGCTCCCGTACGGACACGGCGAACACATGCAGATCCGCGGCGCCCGGATCGCGCGGCAGCTCCACCGAGGCGACCTCGCGCCCGCGGGCCAGCGGCACCGACACCACGTACAGCCGTGCCTTCTCGGCCAGTTGACCGTCCGCGGTGTTCACATGCGGCAGCGCCACCGCCTTCGTCGCGAGCGGACCCGAACGCCAGTCGGGCGCGGTCAGGCGGTACGCGGAGGAGGACCCGTCCCGGTAGCGCACACGGCCCGCTCCGCTCGCGTCCCCGCCCGTCCCGGCCACCAGGAACGACAAGGCCTCGCCGCGCCCCCGCACCTGGACGGACTGCCCGTCGGCGCGCACGTTGTCCCGCTCGCCCGGCCCGGTGCGCGGCAGTCGCAGCCGCGTGCCGTCGACGGAGAGCGAGCGGCCGGGCGTCCAGCCCGCCGCTGCGAGGTCCTGCGCCGACAGCGAGGAACCCGATCCGTCGAAGTCCGCCTCGCCCGGCGCCGCGTCGTCGCTGATCGCCCGATTGTCGAAGAGCCGCTCCAGCGGCGCCGGAGCGCGTTGCTCCTCGGCCACCGCGACAGCACCCGGCGCCAACCCCGCCACCAGCGCAAGAACCGTCGCCCCACCCCACAGACCTCGGCGCACGAAGGACTCCTCCCGTTGACGGTGTGACGAAGGATGCGCCATGAAGCTAAGGAGGTGGCAGGAACGCGTCAATGACCGCCGTCTGAACTCGCCCTGAATTCAAGGCGGAACGAGCGCGTGTGCGAGAGGCAAGATCGATCCGCGCGCCCTGTGGTGCCCCGCGGGAACGGATGCGACTCTTGGCTTATGAACATCCCTTTTGTCGATCGGTGGCGCAGGAGGCAGGCGGCCGGCAGCGATGACGCACCTCTCGCCGCCGCGTTCGAGGAAGACCCCGCAGGCGTGGCCGAGCTGCTCTCCGAATGCGCCTTGCTGCGCTCGCAGGCCGAGAGCGTAGGACTCGAACTCGACGACTCTCCCGCCTCTTTGGAGGCGCTCGACCAACTGCTCCCGCGCTGGCGCGACGACCCCGAGCTGCTGCCCTGGCTCGGCAACGACGCCGGTCTCTACCTCGGCACCGTCGTCGTGCGCACCGTGCCCGGCGCCACCTGGCACGTCTGGCCCGGCGGTCACCCGGTGGTCCGGCTCGTCTCGGGCCGTGAGATCCAGGTCGTGGAAGCGGGCCTGGACTGGGCCGTGGGCGGCGCACCGGAGCTGTCGCAGGTGTACGCGGAGGCCTCCGAGGCCTGACGCGGACCACACCTCCGAGCCTTCAACACCCCATTGGTCAAAATACGGTTAATGCCCCAATCATGCGTGTCGCCTGTTAAGTCCCATATTGCGCTGGATAGTTTGCGCGGACTCAACAGCGATAAGTGGGCAGGTCCGTACATGGCCGTCGATCCGTTGATCGAGCTGCGTGACGTCAACAAGTACTACGGAAAGCTGCATGTCCTCCAGGACATCCAGCTCACCGTCGGACGCGGGGAGGTGGTGGTGGTCATCGGGCCGTCCGGCTCGGGCAAATCGACGCTCTGCCGGACGATCAACCGGCTCGAGACCATCCAGTCGGGCTCGATCACCCTCGACGGGCAGCCACTGCCGGAAGAGGGCAAGGGACTCGCCAAGCTGCGGGCCGAGGTCGGGATGGTCTTCCAGTCCTTCAACCTCTTCGCGCACAAGACGGTCCTGCAGAACGTCTCGCTCGCCCAGGTCAAGGTGCGCGGCCGCAAGAAGGACGAGGCCGACAAGCGCTCGCGGGAACTCCTCACCCGCGTAGGCCTCGAGGCGCACGCCGAGAAATACCCGGCGCAGCTCTCCGGCGGTCAGCAGCAGCGCGTGGCCATCGCCCGCGCCCTCGCGATGGACCCCAAGGTGATGCTCTTCGACGAGCCCACCTCGGCCCTCGACCCCGAGATGATCAACGAAGTGCTCGAGGTCATGCAGTCGCTGGCCCGCGAGGGCATGACGATGGTCGTGGTCACGCACGAGATGGGCTTCGCGCGCTCGGCCGCCAACCGCGTCGTGTTCATGGCCGACGGCAAGATCGTCGAGGACCGCGCTCCGGAGGAGTTCTTCAACAGCCCCGAGAGCGACCGCGCCAAGGACTTCCTGTCCAAGATCCTGAAGCACTGACGGGGGACGGGACTCAAGGAATGCGTACGACACGTGTGCTCGCGGCCCTCCTGTTGGCCGCGCTCGCCGCAGCGGGCTGCGGCAAGGAGGGCAGTCCGCCCACCAAGGGCCCCAAGCCCGAGGACCTGCCCAAATACCAGGTGGCCACCGACTTCCAGCTGCCCGACTCCAGCACCTGGAACAAGGCCAAGCGCCGCGGCCGGCTGGTCGTCGGCGCCAAGGAGGACCAGCCCTATCTCGGCGAGAAGGACCCGGCGACCGGCACCTACTCGGGCTTCGACATCGAGATCGCCAAGATGATCGGCGCCTCCCTCGGCTTCGACCCGAAGAAGATCGAGTTCCGCACGATCGCCTCGGCCAACCGCGAGACCGCCCTGCAGAACGGGCAGATCGACTACTACGTGGGCACCTACACGATCAACGACAACCGCAAGAAGCTCGTCGGCTTCGGCGGCCCGTACTACATGGCAGGTCAGGGTCTGCTCGTCCGCAGCGACGAGGAGGACATCCAGGGGCCCCAGGACCTCGACGGCAAGAAGGTCTGCTCGGCCGCAGGGTCGACCCCGTACCAGCGGATCCAGGCCGACTACCCGAAGGCCGAGCTGGTCGCGTACGACACGTACTCGATCTGCGTGGACAACCTGCTCACCTACCAGGTCGACGCCGTGACCACCGACGACGCGATCCTCCAGGGGTACGCGGCCAAGCTGCCCGAGGAGATGAAGCTGGTCGGCAAGCCCTTCTCCGAGGAGCCGTACGGCATCGGCGTACCGCGCAGCGACAACGCGCTGCGGTTCGCGATCGACGACGCCCTCGAGGCGCGCGAGAAGGACGGCACGTGGAAGAAGGCGTACGACGCGACCCTCGGCCTGTCCGGGGTGCCCGCGCCCACACCCCCGCCCATCGACCGCTACCCGGCGAGCTGAGGGGGCCGGCATGAACGTACTGACGGAGAACTTCTCCACCTACGGCGAGGGCTTCCTCGGGACGGTCGAACTCACCGTCTACGCCTCGATCCTGGCCCTGGTGCTCGGGTTCGTCATGGCGTCCTTCCGGGTCGCACCGGTCGGCTCCTTCCGTGTCTTCGGCACGGTCTGGGTCACCGTCCTGCGCAACACCCCGCTGACCCTGCTCTTCTTCGCGGTCCTGCTGGGTCTGCCGCGCTTCGGACTCGTGCTGCCGTTCAAGGTGTTCGCGGTGCTCGCGCTCGGCTGCTACACCTCGGCGTTCATCTGCGAGGCGCTGCGCTCCGGCATCAACACCGTGCCCAAGGGGCAGGGCGAGGCGGCCCGCAGCCTCGGGATGACCTTCAGCCAGACGCTGTCCCAGGTGATCCTGCCGCAGGCGTTCCGCTCGGTGATCCCGCCGGTGGGCTCCAACCTGATCGCGCTCGCCAAGAACTCGGCGATCGCCGGCGCGTTCAGCGTCGTCGAACTGCTCGGCACGTACCGCACGCTCAACGAGCTGGGCTACAGCATCATCTGGACCTTCGTCTGGATCGCCGTCGGCTACCTGATCATCACTCTCACCATCAGCGCGCTCTTCAACTTCCTTGAAAAGCGCTGGGGGGTCGCCCGATGAAAGCCCTCGACCACAGCTCCAACGCGCTCTACGACATCCCGGGCCCCAAGACGGAACGCCGGCACATGCTGTACGGCGTGCTGTCCACCGTGCTCATCGCGGCGGTCGTCGGCTGGGTGCTCTATCTCCTCTTCGACACGGACCAGTTCACCGCCACCAAGTGGAACCCCTTCACGTACAAGGGAATCCAGGAGCTGCTGCTCAAGGGCCTCGGCAATACGCTCAAGGCCTTCGCGATCGCCGCGGTGCTCTCGCTCGCCCTCGGCGCAGTGCTCGCCGTCGGGCGGCTCTCCGACCACCGGCCGGTGCGCTGGCTGGCCACGCTGATCGTGGAGTTCTTCCGGGCCATGCCGGTCCTGGTGATGATCTTCTTCGTGTTCGTGGCCCTGAAGGTCCAGCCGCTGCCCGCGCTCGTCACCGGACTCACGCTCTACAACGGCTCGGTGCTCGCCGAGGTGTTCCGCTCGGGCGTCAACTCCGTCGAGAAGGGCCAGCGCGAAGCCGCGTACGCCCTCGGTATGCGCAAGACGCAGGTGATGAGTTACGTGCTCGGTCCGCAGGCGCTGCGCGCCATGCTGCCGGCCATCATCAGCCAGCTCGTGGTGGCCCTCAAGGACACCTCGCTCGGCTACCTCATCACCTACGAGGAATTCCTTCACGCGGGCAAGCTGATCGCGTCGAATCTCGACTACGATCTGCCGTTCATCCCCGTGGTGATGGTGATCTCGCCGATCTACATCGGGATGTGCATGCTTCTGTCCTGGTTCGCCACGTGGGTGTCCAAACGACAGCAGCGCAACCCGAAGGTCGAGGCCGTGGATGTCGCACCGGCCGAACCAGGGACGCTGCTGCCGGGGAGGCAGTAGCAACGAGCCAGTGCCGCGCACGGCGCGGCACTACCCACCCGGCAGCAGCCGGAGATCACTTCTCGCGCAGCGGCACCGATACGAACGACGGGTCGGCCGCGGGAGAGGAGAAGGTCAGCTGCGCGCCGGTCGGGTTGTGCTCGATGTAGAGCGGGTCGACCGTGTCGATCACCAACGCGAGCCTGTGCCCCTCGGGGACGTCGTAGGCGGTGGAGAACAACTCCAGATCCACGCCGAACGGCTGCCCCGGGGTGCGGTCGTGGAAGGTGTACGGAGCGTGGGAGACCAGCTTGCCGACGCCGAGCGGCCCCACGTCGTAGAGATACGCGACGAGGGTGCCGCTCGGCTTCGTGCTGCTGACGGTGGTGTGCAGCTTCACGTTGCCGCGGACCTGCTGGCCGCTGGTGTAGCGCGGTGACTGCCAGACGCCCGCGAAAGTGCGCGGGAGCAGCGGGATCGAGGCCGTGGGCGGGGCCTTGAAGAACTGGTCGAGTGCGTTGGAGAGCAGCACGATGCCGCCGTTGGCGCCCGAGTCGACGTTCGCGAGGAGCTTCTCGGTGTCGTTCAGCGGGATCCTCGTCGTGGCCGTGCCGACCGACTTCCAGTCCGCGTAACCCTCGTACGCGCCTGTGGAGCGGGACTTGAGCTGGACGGGCTGCTCGCGGTCGATGCCGTTGTCCGTGCCCTTGAGGTAGTGGTCGAACCAGCGCTGCGTGTTGGTCCATACGTCATTGGGCAGGCCGAGCAGGCCCGTCGCCTCGGCCGTGGCGTGGTCGCCGGGGCGGAACTCCAGGCGCTTGGGGACCTCGAGCTGCTCGTAGAACTTGGCGTACTGGTTGGGCGGGAAGATCGTGTCGCCCCAGGCGTTGGCGAGCAGCACCGCGGGCTTGTTGGCGTTGAGCTTGTCCAGGTACGTGGCGGGGGAGCGCTTGCGGCCCCAGTCGATCATCTCCTGTTCCTTGGCCAGGTTGGAGCCGAGGAAGTCCGCCATGATCTGCTGGAGTTCAGGGCTCGGGCGGCCCGTGAGGAAGCCCGCGCCCGTGAGGAGTCCGGCCGCCTGGGAGTGCTGGGTGCGGCCCGAGTAGATCGACTCGATCAGGTCGGCCCAGCCGCTGATCGCCCCGACCGCCTTGACGCGCTTGTCGTGGGCGGCGGCGAGCAGCGAGATGCCCGCGCCGTACGAGACGCCGGCCATGCCGACCTTGTCCGGGTCGGTCGGGGTGTTGGCGAGGGTCCAGTCGATGACGCGGGAGGCGTCGGCGATGTCCGGGGGGCCGGCGACCTCGATGTTGCCGCCGGACTGCCAGAAGCCGCGGGAGTTGTAACTCACCACGACATAGCCGGAGTCGGCGAGCTTCTGGGCCTGCGCGACGTACTCGATCTGCGGCACGGCCCAGCTGGTGGGCAGCACGATCGCGGGGAACTTCTGGCCCGCCTGGGCGCCGGCCGGGGTGAACACATTGCCCTTGAGGATGGTTCCGCCGTCGCCGGGGATGTCGACGAAGCGCACATCCGCCGCCGCGGCGGCCTGTGTCGCGGGCGCCGCCGTGGCCGTGGCCGGGGCCAGACCGAAGGCGGCGCCCGCGACGAGGGCCGCGGAGAGCGAACTGATCGAGGTGGTACGGAGGGCCTTGGTGCGCAGGGCTCTGCGGGGAAGTCCCACGGGTCACTCCTCACTCGTGTAAGTGCAAAGTGACCGAACGGTAACGTCAGTTGCTTACCTCAGGTAACCCACCGGTAAGTTACGTGCCGGTAAAGATTACTTGCCGCTCTGGCCGTTGAGGGCGCTGAGCTTCTGCCAGTCGGCCCAGCTCATGTTCCACTGCGCGTAGCCGTTGCCCAGCTCGGCCTGGCCCTTGGAGCCCTGGCCCGTGACCTCCACCAGGTCGCCAGGCTGCACCTGGGCGTAGAGCCAGTCGGCGTCGGCGTCGCTCATGCCGACGCAGCCCGAACTGTTGTTGACCCGGCCGTAGTTGCCCTCGTTCCAGGGGGCGGCGTGGATGTACATGCCCGAGTCGGTCAGGCGCATCGAGTCGCGGACCATCTTGTCGTAGGCGTCACCGAGGCCCACCGACTCGGAGGTCATCCGGATGGTGCCCTCCTTGCGCATCAGCACCATCTTCCCGTCCCAGGAAGCCTTCTCGCCGCCGGGCGTGCCCGCTGCGACCGGGATCGACTTGACGACCTGACCGTCCCGGACGAGCTGCAGCTGCTTGCCGCCGAGGTCGACCTTGACCTGCTGGTCCTTGCCGATCGTGAACGTGTTGTCGTAGTCGCGGACGAACCAGCCGCCCCCGCCCGAGTCGATCCCGTCGAGGTCCGCGTCGAGCTTCACCTTCGTGCCGGGCTTCCAGTACGTCTCGGGGCGCCAGTCGACCCGCTGGTGTCCGGCCTGGTCCTGATACCAGCCCCAAGAGCCCACAGTGTTGTTGTCGGTGGTGACCTTCAGCTGCTTCTCCACCGCGGCCTTGTTCTTGACCGGATGGTCGAACCGGATGGAGATCGGCATCGCGGTACCCACGGTGGAGCCGGCCTTGAAGTTGAAGTCCAGCTTGTTGACCTGGTCCGCGGCCTGCGTGCTGAACTGCTGCTTGCCGGTGCGGCCCTTGTCGTCCTTCGCGGTGACCGTGTACGTGGCGCCGGGCGCGGCCACGCGCTGCGAGGTCCAGGTCTTCCCGTCGCCGGATATCTTGCCGGTGAGCGCGGCGCCCTCGGCGTCCTGCACCGCGACGTCCTTGAGCGTGCCCTCCGTGGCCGTCACCTTCACCGGCTCGCCCGGCTTCGCGCTGTCACCGGTGAGGTTCACCGAGATCTTCGCGCTCCGGTCGGCGGCCAGTGCCCCCTTCCCGTCGCCCCCGCTGCCGGAACAGGCGCTGAGCGCGACCGCGAGCACCGCGGTGCCGGCGAGTGCGGCGGTACGGGCCTTGCGGGGCAGGGGGTGGCGGCGGGTGCGGCTCACAGGGTCCTCCTCCAGGGGGTGGTGTCCGTGGGGGAGGAGTCGGAAGAGGGGCTCGGGGTTGCGAAGTGAGCGGAAAGATCTCACCAATTCAGGCAAAGCCTGCCGCATAGGGCCAGAGGGTGACTTTCTGCGGCGTGCAAGGGTCGGAAGGCCCTTGACGCGTCAGGAGGCGATCTCCCAGATGTGCCCCGCGGGGTCCTGGAAGGCGGCGGTGCGGATGCCCCAGGGCCGGTCCATCGGACCGTTCAGCAGACTCACTCCGCGCGCTTCGAGCTCCTCGCACAGCGCGTCCACATCGTCCACGGTCAGCGTGAACTGCAGACGGGAGCCGGCGTCCGGGCCCGCGACCGGCGCGGGGTCGATCAGTTCCGGTGCCCCGCCCACGTCGATGATGTTGATCAGGGTGTCGCCGAACCGGAAGACGGCCGAGGTCTCGTCCTCGTAGTGCACGGGCAGGCCGAAGGCCCGCTGGTAGAACTCCTTGGCCGCGGCGAGATCCTCGGCGAAGAGGGTGATCGCCGTGAGGGGGCCGGGCCAGCTCTTGTTGCGCGACGTATCGGTCATGGGGCCGCATGATCCCGGTACGCGCGGGTGGCGCCAAGCCCCGTGACGCTACTGCTTCGCGCGGTGGGAGTTCTTAGGGGCGGGGGCCTGCTCCTGGGCGGCGCGGGTCACGTCCGCGACCAGTTCGACCACGTCGGGGCCGTACGCCTGGGAGTTGACGACCTTCAGGAGCAGTACGAAGGAGTTGCCGCCGTACTTGCGGGTGAGGCGCTCGTGGTGCTTGGCGAGGTAGCGCGTGGCCGCCTGGTTGGTGATGGCGCGCTGGCCGCAGAAGAGGAAGACCGGGCGGGCCTCGCGTCCCTGGCCTGCGGTGAGGCGGGCGAGGACCACGTACTCGGTGATGCCGGGCTCCATGCGGTAGCGCTCGGAACCGATCTGGAAGGCGCCGCGGTCCGGACCCGGGTCGGGCTCGGTGTTGACGCGGACGCCGGGCAGGAGCGAATGCATGTGCGCGGCCATACGGCGGTTCGACGAAGGGCCGCCGACACAGAACTCGGTGCGTTCGCCGAAGCCCTGCTGGGCCGAGTCGTGTGTGATGAGCTGGGCGTGCGCGCCGCAGTCCTTGATGAGCGCGGACAGTTCGAGCAGCGCGAAGACATCGTTGCGCGAGATCATCAGGTCGGGTCCGCCCGCGTCGCGGTTCACGACGAGCAGGGACTCGGAGTTCTGCGGGAGACCGAAGAAGGCCTGCTTGCGTCTGAGCTTGCGGCGCCACAGATACGTACGGGCATACCAGCCGGCGGCTATGGCGATCGCGACGACGACCACACCGATGACGACATTGCGCAGGACTTCATTCATGGGCGCGCACTCTAGCGGGCCGCCGGACCCCTGTTCGAGGGTCCCCCCGGCGCCTTTCGCGCGGGCCGCGGGGTGTTTCCGGCAAGGTGCGATACGTCGGGAAACGGGGCCGACGGGGCAGTAAAAGGTGCGAGGCGGACGGGGGTCGGTGAGGGTGGGCCGGGTGTGCGCCGACGGCCCCGGCGCCCCGTGTCTCGTCGAGGAGTGGTCCCTTGCGTGGTGTCCTGCCGGTCGTCCTTGCCCCGGTGCTGCTTGCCGCGGCGATCCCTCCGGCGGGTGCCCAGGAGGGACCGGTCCCGGCCGGCGCACTTCTGGCGAAGGTGCGGAGCTGCCATCCCGTGTCGGCCGGCCGCTACCGCACCGACGACGGCGCACGCGCGGACATCCCCGTGTGCGGGGCCAAGGGTGCCGTCTTCTGGAAGGCCGATCTGGACATCGACTGCGACGGCCGCCCGAGCCGCGCGTGCAACAAGAGGACCGACCCGTTCTTCCTGCCCACGACCGCGTTCCAGGACTCGGCAGGGCGGCAGCTGGACTCCGCCGCCCTGCCGTACGTGGTCGTCCCCGGTCCGAGCAAGACGTGGGACCACCGGAAGTGGGGCGTGCACGGCGGGGGAGTCGTCGCCGTGATCTACCGCGGCAAGGTCCAGTACGCCGTCGTCGGTGACACGGGACCCACCGATCTGATCGGCGAGGCCTCCTACGCCACGGCCCGTGCGCTGGGCATCGATCCGCACCCGGTGCACGGGGGCGCCGACGGCGGAGCCACGTACATCTTCTTCCGTGACTCCCGTGTGCGCCCGATCGAGAACCACCGGGAGGCCGTGCGGCTCGGGCAGTCGCTTGCGCGGAAGTTCGTCGCCGGGCGCTGAGATGCCCGAGAGCCGCCGGGCGCTGAGATGCCTACAGGGTCGTCAGGATCCGTGGCCCGTCGTCCGTGATCGCCACCGTGTGCTCGGCGTGCGCGGCGCGGCTGCCGTCCACCGTGCGCAGGGTCCAGCCGTCGCGGTCCTCGTAGTAGCGGTCGGTGCCGCCGCCGATCAGCATCGGCTCGATCGCGAGCACCATGCCGTGCTTGAGCAGCATTCCGCGTCCCGGCCGGCCCTGGTTCGGCACGGACGGGTCCTCGTGCATCTGGCGGCCGATGCCATGGCCGCCGAAGCCCTCCGGGATCCCGTAGCCCGCCTTGCGGCAGACCGTGCCGATCGCGTGGGCGATGTCGCCGATGCGGTTGCCGACGGTGGCCGCCGCGATGCCGGCGTCCAGGGCGGCGAAGGCCGTCTCGACGAGCTTGGTGTCCGCGGGCCGCGGGGTGCCGACCGTGAAGCTGATCGCGGAGTCGCCCGCCCAGCCGTCGAGCTTGGCGCCGAAGTCGATGGAGACCAGGTCGCCGTCGCGCAGCCGGTAGGAGTCGGGGATTCCGTGCACGATCGCGTCGTTGACCGAAGCGCAGATCACGGCCGGGAACGGGGTGGGCGCGAAGGCCGGCTTGTAGTGCAGGAACGGCGAGGACGCGCCCGCCTTGCGCAGCACCTCGTGCGCCACCTCGTCGAGTTCCCGCAGCGTGCTGCCGATGCGCGCCGCCTCGCGCGCCGCCGTGAGCCCCTGGGCGACCACGCGCCCGGCCTCGCGCATGGACTCGAGCGACTGATCCGTTTTGATCTCTACCATGCCAATTACTATACCGGTCGGAGCGGTATAGTAATAACGCCCCGGGCGGTATTAGAATAACGGCATGGTGCGCACCCCTCTCACCCCTGAAGAGCGCGAGCGCGGCGAGCGTCTCGGCCGTCTGCTCCGCGAAGCCCGCGGTCCCCGCAGCATGAACGAGGTGGCCACGGTCGCCGGCCTCTCCGCCGAGACCCTCCGCAAGATCGAGACCGGCCGGGCCCCGACTCCGGCTTTCTTCACGGTCGCCGCGCTGGCCGAGGCCCTCGGACTCTCCCTGGACGAGGTGCTCACCCGCTGCTCCCCGCTGCCCGCGTGACCCGGACCCCGCGCAGCGCCGCCCGCGTCGCGGTCCTCGCACCCGGTGGCGCGCTCTTCCTGCTCCGTTACGACAACGAAGAGGTCGGCGCGCACTGGGCGATGCCCGGCGGCGGCCTGGACGAGGGCGAGTCACCGCGCGAGGGCGCCCTGCGCGAACTGCACGAGGAGACCGGCTGGCACGACCTCGTCCTCGGCGAGCTCCTGTGCACCTGGGAGCACGACTTCACCCGCGCCGGAGTGCCCGTACGGCAGCGCGAGCACATCTACGTGAGCCAGGGCCCCCTGCGTGACCTCGGCCCCGAGGTGGCCCGGGCGCATGCCGCGGACGGGATCCTCGGAGCGCGGTGGTGGACGCCGGCCGAGCTCGAGACCACGCAAGAGGCGCTATGGCCACCGCAGTTGGCGGCCGTGCTCAAGTCGGCCGAGCGCCCGGTGCACCTGGGGTTCGTGCCCAACTGATCAGCGCCGGATGCTGGGGGCCGTGACCGGGTGGTCAGGACGAGACCGCCAACTGCACCTTGTGATGCGCGGGCCGGTCGATCTCGTCGAGCAGCGCCACCGCCAGGTCCGCGTGGGCGATCCGGCCCTCGCCCTCGATCACCGTACCGACGGCGGTGCGATACGTGCCGGTCGCCGGGGCCTCGGAGCTGAGGTCCAGCGGAGGCACCACCATCAACCAGTCGAGCCCGTCCGCCTGTTCACGCAGCAGCTCGAACTCCGCGACATGGCCCTGCGAGAACACCCGGTACTCCTCGGGGAAGTCCGGATCGTCCATGATCCGCACCCCGGGGACGGTCTGCAGCGTCGACGCGATCCCGAGGACGAGCAGCCGCCGCACGCCCGCCTTGCCCAGGCCGGTGGCCAGCGCGCGGGCCGCCGCCGTGAAGTACTCCTCGGACGGGACGTCGAGCCGCGCCGAGGCGTTGACCGCCGCGTCGTGCCCCGCCGCGAGCGCGGCCACCGCGGCGGCGTCGGTGACATCACCGCGTACGACGGCGACCTGATCCGCGCCGAGGTCCGGGTACTTGGCAGGGTCGCGCACCACCGCCGTCACCGTGTGACCGCGGCGCACCGCCTCCGCCACCGTCGCGCTGCCCACCCTGCCGCCGGCGCCGAAGATCACGATCCTGCTCATGGGAACCCCCTGGGTTGCTGGACTGAGGGCAGGACCGTAGAACGCCGAGTGCCGGTTACTTCAAGGGAACCGGCTGTCACCCGCGACCTCGTAGGCTTCCCGTATGAGCCGGATCGAGCCGCTGAGCGCGGACATGTTCGACGCCGACTGCGGGCACCGGATGCCCTTCCGCGTCGGCGACAAATGGAGCGCCATGCTGCTGCGCTGTCTCGAAGCCGGGCCGCGCCGTTTCACCGAACTCAAGGTGCCGCTGCACCGGGTCTCGCCGAAGGTGCTCACCGAGACGCTGCGCGCCATGGAGCGCGACGGCTGGGTGAGCCGTACCGCGTACGACGAGAACCCGCCGCGCGTCGAGTACGCGCTCACGGCCCTCGGCCGTGCGCTGCTCGACCCGATGGATCACCTCTGCGCCTGGACGCGCGCCCACCGTGCGGAGATCCTCGGCGTGCGGGAGGAGTACGCGCAGGGGGAGTAACAGATCCTGCGTCCTGCCTCGGCCGGGCGCAGGCTGCCCGTATGGTCCGTCCCCTGGCTCTCGTGCGTGCCGTGCTCGCCGCCGTCCTGCTGCCGCTCCTGGTCTCGACCGCTCCCGCACCGCGCCCGTTGCAGCATCCCGGTGCCCTGCTGGACCGCGGCCGGCTCGACTTCGTCCGTGCCCGGGTGCGGGCCGGCGAGGAACCGTATGCCTCGGCCTTCGACGCGATGCGGGCCAGCCGCTATGCGTCCCCGTGGTACTTCGTCCAGCCGCAGACCGAGGTCGTCTGCCCGCCTGGCGACCGGCCCGGACACGGCTGTGTGCAGGAGCGCGAGGACGCCATCGCCGCGTACACCCATGCCCTGATGTGGACCGTCACGCGGGAACAGGCCCATGCCCGCAAGGCGCTTGAGATCATGGACCTCTGGTCGGGGACGCTGCGCAGCCACAGCGCGGGCAACTCCGGGCTGCAGGCCGCCTGGGCGGGGTCGGTGTGGGCGCGGGCCGGGGAGATCATGCGGTACGTCCACAAGGGCTGGCCGGACGAGAACGTGGCGCGCTTCGACCGGATGCTGCGCGAGGTCTATCTGCCGCAGGTCGCGGGCGGTTCGCTCGGCCGCAACGGCAACTGGGACCTGGTCATGGCCGACGCGGCCGCGAGCATCGGGGTCTTCCTCGACGACCGCGCCGTGTTCGAACGGGCCGTCGCCCGGGTGCGGCAGCGGGTCCCGGCGTACTTCTATCTCCGCTCCGACGGCCCGCGCCCCAAGAGCCCGCCGGGCGGACTGGTGGACACCCGTGAGGAGTTGACGCGCTACTGGTTCGGACAGGAGAAGTTCGTGGACGGTCTGGCGCAGGAGACCTGCCGCAACTTCGAGCATGTCGGCTACGCGATCGCCGCCACCGCGCATGTCGCCGAGACGGCCCGTGTGCAGGGTGTCGACCTGTACAAGGACGTGGCCGAACGGCTGCGCGCCGCCTTGGAGTTGCATGCCCAATACCAGGTCGGAGAGGTGGAGGCCGGTCCCGAGTGGCTGTGCGGCGGGCGGCTCACGCTCACCATGGGGCCCGATGCCGAGGTCGCCCTGAACCATCTGCAGAACCGCCTGGGTCTGCGCCTGCCGCACGCGCGGCGCCTGGCCGGTGAGATGCGGCCGGCCGGCACGGACAACCTGTTCGTGGCGTGGGAGACGCTGACGCACGGCGGGGAGCCGGCCAAGTGAGGCGCCTGATCGCCCTCATCGCCCTGGTGGCGGGCCTGCTCGCCGCCGCCCCGCCGCCTCCGCCGCCCGACGACATCCGCTCCGGATTCCAGCACCCCGGTGTGCTGCTCGACCTGGACCAACTCGACGCGTTGCGACGGGGTGTCGAGGAGGGCCAAGAGCCGCAGGCTGCCGCGTACCGGCGGATGAAGGAGAGCCGTTACGCGGCCGAGGACTACCGGCCGCACCCGTACAAGACCGTCGCCTGTCCGCCGTACAAGAACCCGCCCGCCTGCACCGCCGAACGTGAGGACGCGATCGCCGCGTACACCCAGGCGTTGCTCTACACCGTCACCCGCGACCGGGCCCACGCCCGCCGCGCCGTGCGCATCATGGACGCCTGGTCGAAGGTGATGACCGACCACATCGAGGGCAACTCCGCGCTCCAGGCCGCCTGGTCGGGCTCGACCTGGGCACGGGCCGCCGAGCTGATGCGGCACACCTACGAGGGCTGGCCCGCGGCGGACGCCTCCCGCTTCGGACGGATGCTGCGCCACGCCTACCTCGGTGAATACGCCGAGGAGGTCGCCGACTACAACGGCAACTGGGACCTGACGATGATCGACGCCACGATGGCCATCGGTGTCTTCCTCGACGAACGCCGGGTCTTCGACGAGGCCGTACGGCGCTTCAGGGCCCGCGTCCCCGCGTACTTCTATCTGCGCGCCGACGGCCCGGTGCCTCTCGCGCCACCCGGCGGGAAGGCGGACACACCCGAGGAGATCCGGGAGTTCTGGTTCGGGCAGCGCACCTTCGTGGACGGGCTCGCGCAGGAGTCCTGCCGCAACTTCCAGCACGTCGGCTACGCGCTGGCCGCGACAGCGCACGCCGCCGAGACCGCCCGCCACCAAGGGGTGGACCTCTATGGAGAGGTACGGGAACGGCTGCGTGCCACCGTCGAGTTGCACGCCCGATATCAGCTCGGCGAGCCCGTGCCGAAGGCGCTGTGCGGAGGCAGGCCGCAGCTCACCATGGGGCCCGACCTGGAGGTGGCGCTGCACCATCTGCGCGGACGGCTCGGGCTTTCGATGCCGTACGGGGAGAAGCTCGCGGCCTCGATGCGGCCCGCCGGGACCGACGACCTCTTCGTCGCCTGGGAGACGCTGACGCACGGCGTCCGCCTCGCCACCTGTACGGACAGGACGGATAGGGTCGACTGTCATGACCAGCGACGCCCTTGAGGCCCTCGGCCGTTCCCGCTACATCTCGCTCACCACGTACCGCAAGAACGGCACCCCCGTCTCCACCCCGGTCTGGGTCGTCGGCGACGGCGCACTCCTGTACGTGTGGACCAAGACCGACACGTGGAAGGTGAAGCGGCTCCGCAACGACAAGCGGGTCGTCGTCACCGCATGCGATGTACGCGGGCGGATCGCCGAGGGAGCGGTGAGCGCCGAAGGGACGGCGACCTTGCTCGAGGAGAGCGAGATGCCGAAGGTGCGGCGGCTGCTTTCGCGCAAGTACAAGTGGCAGTACTGGATGGTCGACTACCCGGCGATGATCGCGCGGCTCGGGAAGCGGCCGCACACGGGGATCGCCGTGCAGGTGACACAGGCCTGACCCGGCGCGGCGCACGCACCCGCGCGCGTTCTCTCATGTGTCCCTACGAAAACCGCGCGTAGCCGCCCCGTAACACGCCGGGTGTGGAATGCTGCCGCACACGCGGACCGGAACGGTCCAGTCAGAGCCTGCCGGGCGTCGGGGCGCAGACGGGGGCTCAGGAGCAGGCTCGCAGGTGGGGGAGACATGGCGGCGGGGCAACACGCGGACCCTGCGCGGGAGTTCGCGGACTATCTGAGGGGCCTGGTCGGACGGATCGACCAGGACGGTGGCTGGTGCGGGGTGTTCCTGCGCCGGGATCCGGACGGCATGCGGGCCTGTCTGCAGGGCCGCGAGGCGCCGCCGTGGGATGTGGTCGAGGCGCTGCTCAACGATCTGGCGGCGGTCTACGGGCGCGATGCGGCCGCTCAGGAGCTGGCCCACGCCCGGGCCCTTCACCAGCGTCTCCTGCGCCACGTCGACACCCGGCCCGGCGCCAGGGAACGGCTCGGCGAGCGTCTCGACCAGATGCTCAAGGAGCAGCACTACGCGGCCGAACGGCAGGCGGAACTGGCGGAGTTGCTCCAGTCCGCCTCCCCCTTCGACGCCGAGCGGCTGCGGCTCGACCTCGCCTGGGCGCAGGACGACCACGAGCGGGCCACGGCGCGGGCGGCGGAGCTGCGGGTGCGGCTCCAGCAGGCGGCGGGGCGGCCGCGGCCTGAACCCCGTCTCGCGCCGCCGGACGCGGACCCCTTCTTCGCGCCGCGGCAAGCGGCGGGGGCGTCCGCCGACGACGTGGCCCGTGACGCCTCCGGCGCCGGCCGGTTCGCCCGCCGAGGCGCCCGGTACGCGCCCGGCGGGGACGACGCCTCCGTGATGCCGCCGACCGCCGCGCCGTCCGCACCGCGGGGTGCGCGGTACGCCCAAGTCCCCGAGCCGACCCAGCCGCCCGGGACCGCGCCGGGACCCGAGGCCCGCTCCACCACGGCCACCGTCGCCCAGCTGATCGCGCTGCGCAGCGCGGGGCGTACGGGCGAGGCGCATGTGCTGCTGTGCGAGGCGGCGCGCCGACCACCGGAGCAACTGCCGTTGCTTGCCGAGGAGTTGTACCGCGCCGGGCTCGCCGCCGACTGGGCGACGCTGCTGTGGGAGGCGGCCTCGCTGCCGCCCGCCGACCTCGTCGCGGTCGCCGACGCGCTGGCCGCGGGGGGCCGGTCCGACGACTCGGGCAAGCTGCTTCGCCAGGGCGTGGGGCGGCCCGCGTCCGAGATCGGCGAGGCCGCGCTCGTCATGGCGGACGCAGGGCGCCGGGTGCAGGCCGAGGTGCTGCTCGAGGCGTTCCTGCGGGTCCGTACGCCCGAAGAGGCCGCCCGGATCGTCGCCGCCGACCCCGACCGGCTGATCCCGCCGCTGCTCAAGGCGGCCGAGACGGTCTCGGGCAACTGCCGGCGCGATCTGTCCCATGCGCTGCGGGTGGCGGGGTACAGGGCGTAGGCCTGGTCCGCGTGCCGGATCCGGCCGTCGGGGGTGCGCCTCACCCGTACGAGTAGGAATTCGCGATCAGTGCCGTGGGCTTGCCGCAGGCGGTCTTGCCCCGCACCTTTGCTGGTCGTACGTTCATGGCTCCACGGCCCTCGTCTACGGGCGTAGAGCTGCCGTGGCCGACAGCGAGCGTCTCGTCGAAGGAGCAGCTCATGGCCACCGTCGTACGCGCCGCACTGGTCCAGGCGACCTGGACAGGCGACACCGAATCCATGATCGCCAAGCATGAGGAGCACGCCCGGGAGGCCGCGCGCCAAGGCGCGCAGGTCATCGGTTTCCAAGAGGTGTTCAACGCCCCGTACTTCTGCCAGGTGCAGGAGGCCGAGCACTACCGCTGGGCGGAGCCGGTGCCGGACGGGCCGACCGTGCGCCGGATGCAGGAGCTCGCGCGCGAGACGGGGATGGTGATCGTCGTCCCCGTCTTCGAGGTCGAGCAGGCCGGCTTCTACTTCAACACCGCGGCCGTGATCGACGCGGACGGCACGTATCTCGGCAAGTACCGCAAGCACCACATCCCGCAGGTGAAGGGCTTCTGGGAGAAGTACTACTTCAAGCCGGGGAACTTGGGCTGGCCCGTCTTCGACACCGCGGTCGGCAAGGTCGGCGTCTACATCTGCTACGACCGGCACTTTCCCGAAGGCTGGCGCCAACTGGGCCTGAACGGCGCCCAGTTGGTCTACAATCCCTCGGCGACCTCGCGCGGCCTCTCCGCGCATCTGTGGCAGCTGGAGCAGCCCGCGGCCGCGGTCGCCAACGAGTACTTCATCGCGGCGATCAACCGGGTCGGCCAGGAGGAGTACGGCGACAACGACTTCTACGGGACCTCGTACTTCGTCGACCCGCGCGGCCAGTTCGTCGGTGAGACCGCGAGCGACAAGAGCGAGGAACTGGTCGTACGGGACCTGGACTTCGGCCTGATCGAGGAAGTCCGCACGCAGTGGGCGTTCTACCGCGACCGCCGTCCCGACGCGTACGAAGGGCTGGTGCAGCCGTGAGCTCTTCTTCCGCCGATTCCTCCGCCGATCTCTACGGCCGCCACCGCCGGGTGCTGCCCGACTGGCTCGCCCTCTACTACGACGAGCCGATCGAGCTGACGCACGGCGAAGGCCGCCATGTGTGGGGCGCGGACGGCACCAAGTACCTGGACTTCTTCGGCGGCATCCTCACCACGATGACCGCCCACGCCCTGCCCGAGGTCACCAAGGCGGTCGCCGAACAGGCGGGCCGCATCATCCACTCCTCCACGCTCTACCTCGACCGCCCGATGGTCGAACTCGCCGAACGGGTCGCGGCGTTGAGCGGAATCCCCGACGCCCGGGTCTTCTTCACCACCTCGGGCACGGAGGCCAACGACACGGCCCTGCTGCTCGCGTCGGTGTACCGCAACTCGAACGCGATCCTCGCGATGCGCAACAGCTACCACGGGCGCTCGTTCTCGGCGGTCGGGATCACAGGCAACCGCGCGTGGTCACCGACCTCGCTCACCCCGTTGCAGACGTTGTACGTGCACGGGGGCGTGCGCACCCGCGGTCCGTACGCGCACCTCGACGACGCGGAGTTCGTGGCCGCCTGCGTGGCGGACCTCGAGGACCTCCTCGGCCACGGCCGCCCCCCGGCCGCGCTGATCGCCGAGCCGGTCCAGGGCGTCGGCGGCTTCACCTCCCCGCCCGACGGCCTGTACGCGGCGTTCCGTGAAGTCCTGTCCGCCCGCGGGGTGTTGTGGATCTCCGACGAGGTCCAGACGGGCTGGGGCCGCACCGGCGACCACTTCTGGGGCTGGCAGGCGCACGCCGCCTCGGGTCCGCCGGACATGCTCACGTTCGCCAAGGGCATCGGCAACGGCATGTCCATCGGCGGTGTCGTCGCCCGCGCCGAGGTCATGAACTGCCTCGACGCCAACTCCATCTCCACCTTCGGCGGCTCCCCGGTGACGATGGCCGCGGGCCTCGCCAACCTCACGTACCTCCTGGAACACGATCTGCAGGGCAACGCCCGCCGCGTCGGCGGTCTGCTCCTGGAGCGGCTGCGGGCGGCGTGCGCCGGGGTCGCGTGTGTACGGGAGGTGCGCGGCCGCGGTCTGATGCTCGGCATCGAACTGTGCGAACCGGGCACCGACCGGCCCTCGCCCGAGCGGGCGACCGCGGTCCTCGAGGCGGCCCGGGCCGGCGGACTCCTGATCGGCAAGGGAGGCGGCCACAGTACGAGCGTGCTGCGGATCGCACCGCCGCTCTCCCTGACGGTCGCGGAGGCGGAGGAGGGCGCCGCCATTTTGGAACGTGCCCTGCAAGCTGTGTAGCCGAGCGGGCGTGGCCGTCGGACGGACAACGGGCATGGCCCGGGCGCGGGTGGGGAGTCGGTCCCCATGACAGAACTGGGTCTGCCCGCGTACATCCGTGCCTGCCTGTTCGATCTCGACGGCGTTGTCACCCGGACCGCCGTGGTGCACAACGCCGCTTGGAAGGAGACCTTCGACGCGTTCCTGCGACGACGCTCGGGCGAGGCGTTCCGCCCCTTCGACCCGGTGGCCGACTACGAGGAATACGTGGACGGTCGACCGCGGGCCGACGGCGTACGCACCTTCCTCGCGTCGCGCGGCATAGAACTCCCGGAAGGGGCGCCGGACGACCCGCCCGACCGGGAGAGCGTGCACGGTCTGGGGAACGCCAAGAACGCCGTCCTGCTGAAGAAGATCGAGCAGGGCGGCGTCGAGACCTACGAAGGAACGGTCCGTTACCTGGACGCGGTCCGCCGGGCCGGTCTGCGCACCGCCATCGTCTCCGCCAGCGCCAACTGCGAGCAGGTCCTGCGATCCGTCGGCCTCGCGGACCGCTTCGACGTACGGATCGACGGGGTGGTGGCGCAGGAGCGTGCCCTGGCCGGAAAGCCGCACCCCGACACCTTCCTGGAGGCAGCGCGCGAACTGGGCGCGCAGCCCGGGTCGGGAGCGGTCTTCGAGGACGCGCTCGCCGGTGTGGAAGCAGGACGGGCCGGGGGCTTCGGCTATGTCGTCGGGGTGGACCGGGGCGGCCGCGCGGCCGGCTTGCGGGCACACGGGGCGGACACCGTGGTCCGGGACCTCGCCGAACTCCGGCCGCCCGGAACGGTCTGAGGGTCAGCACCGTCCGGTGGGCGGTGTGGCGATGCGCAGTGCGTCCTTCAGATCCGCGCACAGCCCCAGGGCGTACGTGGTGCCGGTGATGGCGGTCACCCGGTGCGGGGCCGGCCGGCGGGCCACCACGCTCCAGGCCAGACCGTGCCGTACGGCGAGGTCCCGGGCCGCCAGGAGCAGATCGATGCCCGTGGAGGTGAGCAGCGGTGCGTGCAGGTCGATCACCACACCCCGAGCGGAGCAGTCGCGGATGAGGGGGAAGAGTTCGCTTTCGACGCGCGCCATGGTGCCGATGTCGATCACGTCGTACACCTTGATCACGCGGCGGCCGGCGAGCGGATAGCTGGGCAAGGACACAGCTCGACTCCTGAAGCGGATGCGAAGTACCGAGTACAGCCGCTTCCTGACTGTGCGTTACCTGTCCACCGTAGCGGTGTCGCACGGGCGGAGTGGACGCGTCGCGCGAATCAGCGCTTGGGGCGGGGCGGTTCTCCGGCCCCGGGCGTCAACCCTTTCGAGGGCTCCGGGCCGTGTGCACCACCGTGGCCGGATCAATGGTGCGCTGGATCAGAGCGTGGGCGATGTCGCCGGGGCGCTTGCCGCTGCGTGAGCTGTAGGCGAGCAGCGCCTGGGCCGCTTCGTCCATGCCGATCCCGCCGTAGGCGGCGATCATGCCCTTGGCCGTCTCGATGACGGCCTTGCCGGACACGGCCGCCTGGATACGGGTGAGCACGTCATGAGGGCGCGTCGGATCGCCGTCCCAGTGGACCACGGAGACGCCCGTGACGGCCGCGAGGGCCTGGGCCAGCCGCAGTTCGGCCTCGGGCAGCCGGGGCCGTCCGGTCCGTACGAACAGGCCCACCGCGCCGACGGTCTGGCCGTTGACGCGCATCGGGATGCCGTAAGCACCGTGGAATCCGGCGGCGATCGCGGCCCGGGTGAAGTCCGGCCAGCGCTCGGCCTCGCCCTCCAGGTCGGGCGCCGCCACGGTGCCACCGTCGCGGGCGGCTTCGGTCAGTGTCTGGTCCTGGGCGAAGGCGTGGGCGCGCAGCCGGGCCAGGGCCTGCGGCGGGTCGAGGTCGAGGTACATCATGATCATGCCGGTCGCCTGATTCACCTCGGTGTGATCCGCTTCGGCGACGCGCACCCAGGACGCCACGCCGTTCTCGCTGTCGGAGCCCGACGGGACCTCCAGGAGAGCCATGGCGATCGAGTCCGCCGCGACCAGGGCCAGCCGCAGATCGCGGGCGCTGAGCGCGCCCGGCGCCGCGCGGTAGAGATCGAGGGCGCCGAACACCGAAGCCCCCGAGCCCAACGGCAGGGAGAACACGGCGTGCACACCGAGCGAGACCGCCTGCCCGGCGAAAACGGGCCAGCGGCGGGCGTCGGGCTCCGTGCTGAGATCGCCGGCCAGGACCGGTGCGATCAGCGCCGTGGCCTGCCGGCAGGGGCCGTCACCCAAGCTGTACTGGGCCTCGGCCGGCCTGGCCGCGACCGGATCGCTCGACCACCAGGTCGCCCGGGCGCCTTCCGCCCCGCCGGCCAGCGAGACCGAAGCGCCGCTGACCGCGAGGAGGTCGACGCACGCCTCGCACAACAGCCCCGGGCGGCGCAGCGGATCGCCCCGACGCCGTGCGCGGGCGGTGCGCGTGCACCGTCGGTCGGCGGGCCCTCTTGGCAGAGGCGCATCGGGGAGAGAAGGTCAGGGGATCAGCGATGGGGCGACAGGGCGGTCGGCGGGACACCGGTTGCCGCATCCCGAGAGGCGAGGGCGCGGCACTCGAATCGAAGGGGAGTTCTGACACATGACTCGTACACAGGTCACAGGTGGGCTCGTCATCACGGCCGCCGAGGAGATCCATGCGGATGTCCTGATCGAGGGCGGGCGCATCGCGGCGCTCGCCGTGCCGGGTACGCAGACGTGGACCGCGGAGCGGACGATCGACGCGACCGGCAAGTATGTGATCCCGGGTGGCGTGGACGCCCATACGCACATGGAGTTGCCGTTCGGCGGCACGTTCGCCTCGGACACCTTCGAGACGGGGACGCGGGCGGCCGCGTGGGGCGGTACGACCACGATCATCGACTTCGCGGTCCAGACGGTGGGCCGTTCGCTGCGCGAGGGCCTGGACGCCTGGCACGCGAAGGCGGACGGTCAGTGCGCGATCGACTACGGCTTCCACATGATCATGTCGGACGTCAACGAGCGGTCCCTGAAGGAGATGGACTGGCTGGTCGCCGAAGGCCTGACCAGTTTCAAGCTGTTCACGGCGTACCCCGGAGTCTTCTTCAGCGACGACGGGCAGATTCTGCGGGCGATGCAGCGGGCCGCGTCCAACGGCGGCATGATCATGATGCATGCCGAGAACGGTCTGGCCATCGATGTCCTCGTCGAACAGGCCCTGCAGCGCGGGGAGACGGACCCGCGGTATCACGGCGAGGTCCGCAAGGCGCTTCTCGAGGCCGAGGCGACGCACCGGGTGATCAAGCTGGCGCAGGTGGCCGGGGCACCGGTGTACGTGGTGCATGTGTCGGCGCAGGAGGCGGTCGCGGAACTGGCGCGGGCGCGGGACGAGGGGCTGCCCGTGTTCGGGGAGACCTGTCCGCAGTACCTGTTCCTGTCGACGGACAATCTCGCGGAGCCGGACTTCGAGGGGGCGAAGTACGTCTGCTCAACTCCCTTGCGGCCCGAGGAGCATCAGGCGGCGCTGTGGCGGGGGCTGCGGACGAACGACCTTCAGGTGGTGTCGACGGACCACTGCCCGTTCTGCTTCGTGGGCCAGAAGGAGCTGGGCCGCGGCGACTTCTCGAAGATCCCGAACGGCCTGCCCGGGGTGGAGAACCGGATGGATCTGCTGCACCAGGCGGTCCTCGACGGGCATATCTCGCGGCGTCGCTGGATCGACATCGCCTGTGCCGCGCCGGCGCGGATGTTCGGCCTGTACGGCAAGAAGGGCACGATCGCGCCGGGCGCGGACGCGGACATGGTGATCTACGACCCGGCGGCCGAGCAGGTGATGTCCGCCGAGACGCATCACATGAACGTGGACTATTCGGCGTACGAGGGAAAGCGGGTCACGGGGCGGGTGGAGACGGTCCTGTCGCGGGGTGAACTGGTCATCGACCAGCACGAGTTCGTGGGGCGGGCCGGGCATGGGGCGTATCTGGCGCGGGGGACCAGTCAGTACCTGGGCTGAGGGCTGGGCCGCGGTGCCGTTGCCCTACTGGTCCATCAGCCGGGTGAACGCCGCTCGCGCGTGCATCCGGACGAACGGGCTGAGCGATCCGTCATCGGCAAGGCGCTTCAGCAGCAAGGCCCCCCGGACCCGGTGTCCTTGCACTCTGCTGAGGGCGACGGCGGCACGGGGCCGATAGGTCGCGTCCAGTGTGTCGTCCTGCGCGAGGCGTGCCAGCAGGGCGGCACCCTGTTCCTGGTGACCTGCCAGTGGTGCTGCCCCCCGGTAGCCGTCGACCTGTGCGAGAGCTCCAGCGGCACGCAGCCGGTACGCGGCCTTGACCGTCGGGCTCTCGGCCAGCTGGACCATCAGCGTGGCCGCCTCCTTTGCCCGGCCGTTCTCCCGGGCCAGCGCCGCGGCCGCGTCGAGGCGGACGGCTGCGCCCACCGTGCCGTCGAGTGCGAGATGCCGCAGCAGACTCGCCGTCTCTTCGAACGGACCCGCCACCCCGGCCAGGGACATGACCACCCTGAACCGGTCGCTGTCCCGCACGGTGGTGTCACGCACCAGAGGAACCGCCAGCCCGGCCGCCGCGTCTCTGCCCCATTCCATGGCCGCCAGAACGCGGACCGCGCCAAGCAGCGGGTCCTCGCTCCACGGGCTTCTCTTCTCCAGGGCGAGGCGTGCCGCCAGTTGGAGCGTCTGCTCCCAGCTGCCCTTCTCCGCGGCCAGCAGCGCAGAGGCGGCCAGGCGGTAGGTGGCGCTCAGATTGGCGTCCGGCCGGCACAGACGGATCAGCACGTCGATGGCCTTGTCGTGGTGCTCGGTCATCCCCAGCAGAAGGCCGACGGCCTCCAGCCGCTCTGTGCCACTGCCCCTGTCCTCGGCCACGCTGATCAACTGAGCGGCGATGAGATCGGGCGGGAGGCTGGTTCTGAGCCGTAACTGCTGCCGCAGAAAGCCGAGGCGACGGAGCCCCGTGGGCAGACCGTCCCGGAGAAGTTCCGTGGTCGCTGCCGCGATGCGGTCCTGGGGCATGAGCAGCCCGTCCAGGAGGAACCCGAGGTACGAGGCATCCGTCGAGAGCAGCTGGTTGCTGTCCGACTGGAATCTGCGCAGGACTTGTTCCCGGCTCTCCTTGCTGCGAGTGGCGTGTCGCGCGGCGTGATACTCCATGAGGGTCTGATGGAGAAAGCCGAAGTCGTCGCCGCGCTGGGTGAGCAGACCGGTGGGCCGCAGCAGATCACTGAGGAATTCGTTCCACAGTTGCTCGCTCACCTTGGCGGGGCGCCTGACATGGAAGTGGGTGGCGAGCACATCGGTGGCGGTGCCGTCGTTCCCTTCGATCCACTCGAACGCCAGGTTGTCGATCAGCTCGGGAAGATTGCCGCGCACCAGCTCGGCAGCCTCCTCGGCTGTCCGGTCGTCCCTGGGGACCTGGTGGTGACTGCGCAGTTGGCGGATCGCCTCGTCGTGGGTCCGCTTGATCTGCTTATGAGTGTTCTTCTCGTAGATCAGCTCTGCGAATGACCGGTAGGCACCGGTGCGGCCCTCGGGCAGGGGGCGCGCAGGGTCGGCTTCGTACAGCTGGCAGAGCATCGACGCCATGAGGGGAGTGCAGGCCAGGCCCTCCAGACGCGTACTCGAAAGCCCGGCTACGAAGAGCCGAGCATGCCTGGCGGCATCCTCGAGGTGGCGGAACCATTTCTCGGCGTAAGTGAGCAGATCATGCGCGGAGAAGGGCAGCAGTTCGAAGCGCGGCACGTGGGTGCCGATCCCGTACACCTCGTGCTCGGGCAGCGAACGGGTGGCTACGACGAACCGGTAGGCGTGCGGATTGCCGCGGACGACTCCGTCCAGCATGGTGATGACGCGCTGCCGGGTGCCTGCGTCGGAAATCTCATCGAGGCCGTCCACGAGTACGAGCCAGGGCGTCTGTTCATGGGGAACCTCCCGGAAGAACGCGGACGTCAGCTCATCGAGCAGACCGAACGGCGCCAGATCCGCGTTGGCGGCCCTGGCGAGGGCAACCGGCATGGGATCGCCGGCTGTCAACGAATGCGCGCGAATCATGACCGGGACTCCCCCGCCCCGCCTGAGGTCGAGCCAGGAGGTGGCGGCAGCGGTCAGGTAGGCGCGCAGAAGTGTGGTCTTCCCGCAGCCGGGATCGCCCACCAGAACCGAAATTCCTTTTCCGGTACGGAAGACGGCTTCAGCGGACACGACACGATCGGTGGCGGTCGCCGTCGGACTGTCGGCCGTGTTCCCCGTCGGGCCGTCGGCGCGGGGCTGGTCCTCGTCGTCGGCCGCTGCACGAAATGCTCGCTGGCGGACGTAGACATCGGACAAGGCGGGCAGGCGGCGATCGACCGACGCCCCAGGATACGGATGCTGTCGGCTCGCGACCCGCACGGTGCGGAGGTATCCGTCCAGCGTGGGAGTCAGAGCCGGCCGCGACTTACCCTCCGGCACATTCCTGGCGGCCTTCCTGGCGGACTCCCAACGGCTTTTCCACAGCTCCTTGGCGTGGGTCCACTTGGCTGCGGCTTCTGGTCGCGCTCTCCCGGCGAGAGCGCCCGGCGGCTGTAGCCCGCCCCATTCGAGCAGCACCTGCACAAGCACCCACAGGAGTTCGAAATCCTTCGCCGGGCTGCCCTTCTCGAACCAGCCGCCCACCCTGGTCGGGCCCAGCGGCTCGCCATGCCCGGCTGACCGAAGCCTGCGGTTCGCCTCGGCTATCGCATCCGTACGATCCCGGCCCAGGAGGGCCTGGCTTTCCAGCTCTCTGAGCGCGTCGCGCAGCAACTGCCGCCCAGGGCTCAGGCCTGTCGTCGCGGTCACCGGTTCACGCCTGCCTCCCCCGATCCATCGAATCCGCTAGCGGACGTCGGAAGGACCGTGGTGACCTCGGCTTCTTTCGATCCACCCCGCTGGATCCGGCAAAGCTTCACTGCGCAGGTGTGAGCTCGTGGAATCGCTTCTGAGCCGCCGCAGGGGCGGCCGTGCAGACGAAGGAAGCGGCAACGCCATGGACATCAACGTGTGGGTTCTGATGCTGATCGCCAACATCGTGGTCTCGGCCACGGCTGCGGTCGCGATGGTCTTCCTGGTTGTCAAGGACACCGCCTCATCGGATCGGGCCAAGCTGCTCCGGGCCGTTGCCGAGGTGATCCGTGCGATTCGTGGACGCAGGTGAATGCCACGTGCGTACTGCCGCTACGCGCCGACGGTACAACAACCGGCACAACGGCGTGCGGAGTTCTACTGAGGGACGCGAGCCCGCCCGGTGCCCAAGTCACCCATGGACGGCGTGCAGTTCGTCGGCGAAGTGGTGGTGGCTGTGCCGCCAGGCGTTCTTGGTCCGCCGGGCGCCGGCGAGGTGCGGGTGGCCGGGGCGCAGGGCGAAGTGTTCGTGCTCGTGGACATGGCCGCGGATCGGCGTTTCGGCAGCGGCAGGGGCGGGCCACAGGTGTACGGCGAGCAGCGCCGCACCGAGGGCGATACCGCCCAACACGATCACCGCGCTCCGCAGCCCCGCACTCGCGCCCACCCAGCCGGCCAGCGGATAGGTGAGCAGCCAGGCGCTGTGTGAGAGGGAGAACTGCGCGGCGAACGCGGCGGTACGTTCCTTGTCGGGCGCCGCCCGCCGGATGAGCCGCCCTGCCGGGGTGAGCACCATCGAACCGGCCGCACCGAACAGGGCCCAGGTGGCCAGGAGCGCGGGCCACCGCCAACTCCCGTCCGGTGCCGCGGTGATGACTCCGGCGACGAGGAACGCCACCGGCAGCAGAAGCACACCGCCGAGCATCACGGCACGGTCCGAGCGTCGCTCCAGAACCCGCGGCAGCACCAGCGCGACGCTCATCGACCCGCCCCCGTACGCCCCGAGCGCAAGCGCCAGGGTGTCCGCGGACAGTCCGAGGAAGTCCCGTACGTACACGATCGAGTTGACGGTCACGAGCGCGCCCGCGGCGGCGACCGCGACGTCCATGGCGAGCAGCGAGCGCAGTTCGGGCTTGCGGAAGAAGAGCCGGCTGCCTTCCGTCGCCTTGGCGTACAGCCGCCGGCCGCCGGGGGCTTCGGTGGCAGGGCGTGCGGCGGGCAGTACGGCCGAGACCACCAGCACCGCCGAGGCGGCGAAGCCGAGCATCGTGCCGAGGAACAGCCAGTTGTACGTGATCACGGAGAGCAGGACGGCGGCGAGCGCCGGACTGAACAGACTCTCCAGGTCGTAGGCGAGCCGGGACATCGAAAGGGCCTGGGTGTAGTCGCGCTCCTTCGGCAGTACGTCGGGGATGACGGCCTGGAACGTCGGGGTGAACGCGGCGGACGCGGCCTGCAGCAGGAAGACCAGGACGTACACCTGCCAGACCTGGGTCACGAACGGCAGGAACAGCGCGACGCCCGCCCGGGTCAGATCGGCGCCCGCCATCAGGGCCCGCCGGGGTATCCGGTCGGCCACCGCACCGACGACGGGCGCGATGGCCACGTACGCCACCATCTTGATCGCCAGCGCCGTGCCGAGCACCGAGCCGGCGGCGGGGCCCGCGATGTCGTACGCGAGGAGCGCGAGCGCGACCGTCGCCAGGCCGGTGCCGGCCAGGGCGATGACCTGGGCGGTGAACAACTGCCGGTAGGGGCGGTTGCGCAGGACGGACAGCATGGCGTGGTCTCCCGGGCGTGACGTGCGGCCGACTCCATAAGTGTATGCACACGTGCGCAGGTACGCACATATGCAGGCGAGGCCTTCCATGCTCCGGGCGCACCGCGCTCTACCCTGTCGTCATGCCTGCTCGCGAGCCCCATTCACCTGCGCCCGATACGCATCTGCGGACTCCGGACAGCGCGCGTCTCGCGGAGGCGACCGCGGTCTTCGCGATGCTCGCGGACGCGACCCGGCTGCACCTGCTGTGGCTGCTCGCCCAAGGCGAGTCGGACGTCGGATCGCTCGCCGAGCGCTGCGCCGCGTCCCGTACGGCGGTCAGCCAGCATCTGGCGAAGCTGCGCCTCGCGGGCCTGGTCGACACCCGGCGCGAGGGGCGGCACATCCACTACAGCCTGCGCGACGGTCATCTGCGCCGTCTCGTCCTCGAAGCCCTGAGCCACGCCGACCACCGGGTGAGCGGGGCGGCCCCGCACGACTGAGCCCGGTTCCGGCAGGCCGTACGGAACTCTGGGGGAAACCTCTTGCGCAATGGTCAAGAACCCTTGACCATTGCGCGCATGCCTGCCGACGATCTCCCCGAGACCTTTCACGTCACCACGGACGAACAGCTGCGCGCCGTCTCCAATCTGACGCGTCATCGGATCATGGCCGTGCTCCGCTTCGAGCCGGCGACGATCACACAGATCGCCGAGCGGGTGGGCCTCGCGAAGGGGAGTTCCAGCTATCACGTGCGGCTCCTCGAGCGGGCCGGCCTGGTGAAGGTGGTGCGGACGCGGAAGGTGCGGGGGGTCACCGAGCGGTATTACGCGATGGCCGCGCGCTCGATCGAGCTGCCGGACCCGGGCGAGGGAGGGCCGGATGTGCTGATGCGGCACGCGGTGGCGGATCTGGAGGCGTCGCCGGCCGACGGCGAGCGGCAGGTGCGGATGGCGCATCTGCGGCTCACCGACGAGCAGTTCGCCCAGCTGGGCGCGCGGTTGCAGGCGCTGGCGGACGAGTACCGGGAGCTGTCCGATCCGTCGCTGCCGGACGCGTCACTCGTCTTCGCGCTGTTCCGCCCGGCGCCGCGTCAGCAGGCGGAGGGCGCCAAGTGACTTCGGGCGTACGGAAGTTGCCGGCCGGGTTCGGACGGCTGTGGAGCGCGCAGACGATCTCCTCGCTCGGCGACGGGGTGTCGCATGCCGCGCTGCCGCTGCTCGCGTTGTCGCTGACGCGGGATCCGATGGCGCTCGCGGTGGTCACGGCCGCGGGGACGCTGCCATGGCTGCTCTTCGGGGTGCTGGGCGGCGCGCTGGTGGACCGCTGGGACCGGCGGCGCACGATGTGGGTCTCGGACATGGCGCGTGCGGCACTGCTGGCGATACCCGCGGCGGCGGCCGTGCTCGACATGCTGAGCATTCCGCTGCTCGCGGCCGTCGCCTTCCTGCTCGGCCTCGGCGGGCTCTTCTTCGACACGGCCGCCACGGCGTATCTGCCGGATCTGCTGAGCCGCGACCCCGCACTCCTGGAACGCGCCAACTCCCGCCTGCGCGGCGCCCAGACCGCCATGTCCGGCTTCGCCGGGCCGCCCGCGGGCAGTGCGCTGCTCGCGCTCGGGCGGGCCGTTCCGCTGCTCGCCGACGCCGTGTCGTTCCTGGTCTCGGCCGTGCTCGTACGGTCGCTTCCCGCGATGCCCCGGCCCGTGCCGGAGGTCCGCGCATCGCTGCTCCGGCAGGCGCGGGCCGGCGCCGCGTACGTCTTCCGTGACCGGCTGCTGCTGGGGCTCGCGCTCCGCCCGGCGGTCGGGAACATCGCCTTCCTCGCCGTGGAGACGGTCCTCGCCCTCTTCGCGCACGAACGGCTCGGCATCGACACCTACGGTTTCGGTCTGCTCCTCACGGCGGAGGCCACCGGCGGCCTGCTCGGTGCGGGCATCGCCTCCTTCCTCGGCCGCCGGCTGGGCACCGGCACCGCGATGACCTGCACGGCCGCGGTCGAAGGGCTCGCCATCCTGGGTCTGGCCGCTGCCCCGAACCCGTACGCGGCCGGTTTCGCGCTCGCCGTCTGCGGGGCCGGAATGGGCGCCACGATGGTGCTCGGCCCCTCCCTGCGCCAGGCGATCGTCCCCGCCCACTTGATGGGCCGGGTCACCTCCACCTCCCGCATGCTGGCCATGTGCGCCGCCCCGTTCGGCGCTTTTCTCGGCGGCTGGCTGGCCACCGCCTACGGCGTACGCACTCCGCTGTACGCCGCCGGAGGCCTCCTCCTGGCGATGACGGCCATCACGGCTTCCATGACCGGCAACCGCCGCGTCGAAGCGGCCCTGCGTGCCGCCGCTCCGGCCGACGATCGGGATCACTCGGCGTCCAAGGGGCCCGCCCAGGAGAGCGCACCCGACGTGGTGTGACGCGGGTGCTTCGCTCGCCTGCGGACTCTCCTGCGTTCGCCGCCGCACCCGGCACCTGTCCAAGGAAACTGACACATGCCGGGAAGGCTGGGGGCTCTCGGGGGTGTCTCAGGGTGCCCTGATGCGGTGGTCCCGGTCCGAACCGCTCACCCCGTGGCCGCAAGCACCGTCGTGCGGCCGCCGAGTGCGCGCGAGAACTGGTCGGTGACCTGTTCGAGGGCCTCACGTGGCGCCTGCTCCACGATGACGCCGCCGTCCGGCCGGAGTTCGATGTGCCGGTCGAGGACGAACCAGCCGGGGGTGATGTGCGCGGGACCCATGGAGGCCAGGACCGGGCGCAGGGCGTAGTCGATGGCGAGGACGTGGGAGGTGGTGCCGCCGGTGGCGAGCGGCAGCACCGTCTTGTCCTTGAGGGCGTACTGGGGGAGCAGGTCGAGGAGGGACTTCAGGAGGCCGGAGTAGGCGGCCTTGTAGACGGGGGTGCCGATCACCACGCCGTCGGCCCGCCCGAACAGGGCCGTGGCCTCGACGATCGCAGGGTGCGCGAAGTCGGCGTGCAGCAGGGCCTCGGGCGGGAGGGTGCGCACGTCCAGGGGAATCACCTCGTGTCCCTGCGAAGCGAGCCGTTCGTCCAGGTGGCGCAGGAGCCGGGCGGTACGGGAGGTGGCGGAAGGGCTTCCGGAGACGGACAGGATGGTGGCCATGGCAGGACCTTTCTCGGTGGGTCAGCGCGCCAGGGGAGTGGCGGCGGGAGCGGGGGCGTGGAGCACTGGGCCCCACGGGAACGGCGGGTCGGGGATGTCACGCCGTAGCACCGGGGCGACCTCGGACTGGAACAGGGTGAGCGAGTCGTGGTGCCGCGTCCGCGTCAACCCGCCCGCGTCCGCGTGCAGATGCAGCACCGTGTGCCCGAACTGCTCGTGGTAGCGGTGCACTTTGTCGATGACCTGCTGGGGGCTGCCGACGAGTGCCGAACTGCGCTCGACGAAGTCGTCGAGGGTGGTGAAGACCGGTTCCAGACCGAGGCTCTTCTGGAGCGCGAGATTCCCCTCGAACACGGGGCGGTACGCGGCCACCGCCTCCTGCGACGTACGCGCGACATACACGCCCGCGGTCCCGGCGCCGACCGTGATCCGGGCCGGGTCGTGGCCGTAGTGCCGCCAGCGCTCGCGGTAGTGGCGGATCAACTCCGCGTACGGCTCGATGGGGTGGGTGACGTTCGCCGAGAACAAGGGGTCCCCGTAGCGGGCGGCGAGCTCCACGGACTCCTTGCTCGTCGCGCTGCCGTGCCAGACGCGGACCGGACGCTGCAGCGGCCGGGGCCACACCTCGGCGTCCTTCAGGCCGGGCCGGAAGCGCGTCACGGCGCTCACCTTGTCCTCGCGCCAGATGCGCCGGAACACCTCGTAGCTCTCCGCGTTGCGGGCCCACTGGTCCTCGGGCGTCACCCGGAACAGCTCGCGCTGGGCCGCACCGTTGCCCTTCCCGATGATCAACTCGAGGCGGCCGCCGGACAGATGGTCCAAGGTCGCGTAGTCCTCGTAGGCGCGCACCGGGTCGAGCAGGCTGAGCGTGGTGACGGCCGTGAACAGTCGGATACGGGACGTGAGCGCGGCGATATGGCTGAGGACGACCGGGGGAGCGGAGGACAGGAACGGCCACTCGTGCCGCTCCCCGACCCCGAAGCCGTCGAAGCCCAACTCCTCGGCGAGCACGGCGTTGTCGAGGACTTCACGGAAGCGCTCGGTCGTGGATTGCACCACCCCCGTCGCCGGGTGCGGGGTGTGCACGATCAGGGTGATGGCCAGGAACTTCATGACGCGGCCCCTTCCTCTCGTACGGAGCCGGGGCGGGCCAGGCCCAGATGGTCGCGCAGGGTGGTGCCCGCGTAGTCGGCGCGGAACACGCCGCGCTCCTGGAGCAGCGGTACGACCCGGTCGACGAACGCGTCCAGCCCGCCCGGCGTCAGGTGCGGCACGAGGATGAAGCCGTCCGCGGCCTCGGCCTGTACGTGGGCGTCGATGGCCGCGGCCACGGACTCCGGGGTGCCGACGAAGGACTGCCGGGCGGTCTGCTCGATGGCCAACTCCCGTATGGACAGATGCTTTTCCTCGGCATGGGCCCGCCAGCGCGCCGCGATGCCGAAGCGGTCGCCCGCGTGCGCCCAGCCCTGCACCAGCTCGCTGTCCGGCACCGGGTCGACGTCGGGCAGCGGACCGTCCGGGTCGTATCCGGACAGGTCGCGGCCCCAGACGTTCTCCAGGAACGCGAGCGCGGTCGCCGGGCTCACCTGCTGACGCCGGATCAACGCGGCGTGCTCCTGTGCCTCGGCGTCCGTGTCGCCGAGCACGAACGTGGCCGCCGGCAGGATCAACAGGTCCTCGGGCCGGCGACCGTAGCGGGCCAGGCGCCGTTTGACGTCGGTGTGGAACGCGCGGCCCGCCTCGAGGCTTCCGTGGCGGCTGAAGACGACGTCGGCGCCGCGGGCGGCGAACTCGCGTCCCTCGTCGGAGTCCCCGGCTTGGATCAGGACGGGGTGCCGTTGCGGCGAGTGCGGCAGAGCGGGGCGCGCGGCGAGGTCGAACTGCGCCCCGCTGTGCCGCACGGTCCGCGGGGCGCGGTCCGGGGGCCAGGCGTCCCAGAGGGCGCGGGCCACCTCGACGAACTCTTCGGCGCGGCGGTAGCGGTCGGCGCGGTCGAGGTAGCCGCCGCGACGGAAGTTCTCGCCGGTGAAGGCGTCCGAGGTGGTGACCACGTTCCATGCCGCGCGCCCGCCCGAGAGGTGGTCCAACGAGGAGAAGCGGCGGGCGAGTTCGTACGGTTCGTTGAAGGTCGCGTTCACGGTCGCGGCCAGGCCCAGGCGCTCGGTCACCGCGGCCACCGCGTTCAGGACGGTCAGGGAGTCGGGGCGGCCGACGACGTCCAGGTCGTGGATCAGCCCCTTTCGTTCCCGCAGCCGCAGCCCTTCCGCCAGGAAGAGGAAGTCGAACTTGCCGCGCTCCGCCGTGCGGGCGAGATGCCGGAACGAGGAGAAGTCGATCTGGCTGCCCGAGTCGGGGTCCGTCCACACGGTGGTGTTGTTGACGCCGGGGAAGTGCGCGGCGAGATGAACCTGTCTGCGCGGAGCGGCTGTCCGGTCGGGGAGATGAACCTGCCTGCGTGGCTTGCCCGTTCGGTCGGTGGTCATCGGACGGCCTCCACGTAGCGGTTCGCCGGCCGGGTCAGGCCGAGGTGGTCGCGCAGGGTGCGCCCGGTGTAGCCGGCCCGGAACAGCCCGGCTTCGCGCAGCCGGGGGACGAGGCCGTGCACCAGGAGCGGCAGTTCGGTACCGACCGTGGAGGGCACGAGATGGAAACCGTCCACGCCGGTCGCCGTGTGCCACTCGGCGAGCAGCGGGGCGAGCGCCGTGGCGGCGCCGGTGAAGCGGGGCCCGACGGCCGGCTCGGCGGCCGCCAGGGCGCCGGCGCAGAGGTCGACGGAGACGCGCAGGAGCACCCGTATGTCCTGGGGATCGCGCCCTGCCTCGGCCACCCGGTCCAGGAGCGTCTCGCGCGCGAGCCGGGCCGCGCCGATGTCGGCCGCCTCCAGGAGGACCACATCGGCGTGCCGCGCCGCCAACTCCCTTCGCCCGTACGGATCGTGCGCGGCGAGCGCGACGACGACGGGCGGGCGGCCCTGGGGCGGGCGGGGGACGATGGACGGACCGCGTACAGAGAAGTGCGGGCCTTCGAAGTCGACGTAGTGCAGACGGGCGCGGTCCACGAAGCGCCCGGTGGCGGCGTCCCGTATCTCCGCGTCGTCCTCCCAGCTGTCCCACAGCCGGGCGGCGACCTCGGCGGCGTCGGCCGCCTCCGCCCACAGGTCGGCCGCGGGCGCGGCACGCCGCCGGCCGGCCGCGCGGGCTTCGGCCGCGGTGCCCGCCACGTCGACCAGCCACCCGGCGCGGCCTTCGCTGACGAAGTCGAGGGTGGCCAGGGCGGTGGAGGTGTGGAAGGGCTCGGTGTGCGTGGTGGTGACGGTCGGGACCAGGCCGATACTGCGGCTCGTGGGCGCGACGCGGGCGAGTACCGCGACCGGGTCGAGCCGCCCGACGTGGTCGTCGGGCGATGGGGCGAACGAGTCGCCGAGGGTGACGAAGTCGAGGGCGCCCTGCTCGGCGAGGCCGGTGAGCGCGGCCCAGTACGGGGCGGTGAGGGACTCGGCGGGGTCGTTCCCGCGGAGTCCGGCGGACGGGCTCCCGCCGAGTTCGACGGAGAGATGGAGTTCTCGGGGCATGGCATCCGGTCCTGTGGGTCGCTGCGGGGCGGTGGCTACTTGTTGGTCCTGGGCAGCCCGGGCGGATTGACCTCGGAGGTCCGTACGAGCTCGTCGGAAAGTCCCCAGCGCTGAAGGACCTTGGCGTAAGTGCCGTTCTCGATCACGTGGTCGAGGGCCGCGGCGAGCGGCTCGGCCAGACCGCTGTCCTTCTTGGTGGTGGCCGCGATGAGGCCCTGCAGCGTGGCGCCCGCGCCGGAGTACGTGCCGACGACCTCGGTCTTTCCGCTGGTGGCCGCGTGGTAGGCGGCGGTGGGGTGGGGGCCGAGGTAGAGGTCGATCCGGCCGGACTGGAGGGCGAGATAGGTGTCGCTCTCGCTCTGGTAGTACTTGATGTCCACCGGCTCACGGCCGGCCTGCTCGTTGTCCTTGCTCCACTCGACCAGGAGCTTCTCCTGGTTGGTGCCGCTGGACACGGCGACCTTGAGGCCCGCCACGTCCTCGGGCCCGTCCACCGTGAGACCGCTGCCCTTCTTCGCGCCGAAGCCGAGGTTGTCCTCGCGGTACGTGGCGAAGTCGTACTTCTCCTTGCGCTCCTCGGTGACCGTGATGTTGCTGAAGCCGACGTCGTACTTGGCGCTGTCCAGGCCGATGAAGATGTTCTCCCAGGACACCGTGTTGATGCGGGGCTCCAGGCCGAGGACGTCGGCGACCAGATGCGCGAGGTCCGGTTCCACTCCGATGACGGTCTTGTTGTCGGTGGCGTAGAACGTGAGGGGCGCCGCGGAGCCGGAGGAGCCGACGATCTCCAGGGTGCCGCGTTCGCGGATCTTCTCGGGGACCTGGGCGGCTATCGCGTCGACCTCGGCGGTGGTGATGCGTTTCCGGTCGGGACTCGTATTGATTCTCGTCTTGGCGCCCGACGTGGCCGCGACCTCGGTGGTGCGCTCCTCGTTCGGGTTGCCGCACGCGGCGAGGAGGAGGGTGGCGGCGAGTCCGAGGACGGCGGCACTGCGGCGGGTGATCGGGGCGTACACAGGTGAGCTCCTCAAGGGGAAGGAAGGGTGGTCACAGGACCTTGGAGAGGAAGGCGCGGGTGCGCTCGTGCCGCGGGTCGTCGAGGACGGCCGCGGGCGGGCCCTGCTCCACGACGACTCCGTCGTCCATGAACACCACGGTGTCGGCGACCTCACGGGCGAAACCGATCTCGTGCGTGACGACGACCATGGTGGTGCCGCTGCGGGCCAAGTCCTTGATGACGTCCAGGACTTCACCCACCAGCTCCGGGTCGAGCGCCGACGTCGGCTCGTCGAAGAGCAGCACCTTCGGCGAGAGCGCGAGCGCGCGGGCGATCGCCACGCGCTGCTGCTGGCCGCCGGAGAGCTGGCGCGGATACGCGTCGGTCTTGTCGGCGAGACCGACCCGGTCGAGCAGCCGGCGCGCGGTGTCCTCCGCCTCCTTGCGGGGCCGGCGCAACGCGGAGACGGGGGACTCGACGAGGTTCTCCAGGACCGTCAGATGCGGGAAGAGGTTGAAGTTCTGGAAGACGAACCCGATATGGGTGCGCTGCCGCAGGACGTCCTTCTCCTTCAGCTCGTGCAGCTTGTCCCCGGCGCGGCGGTAGCCGATGAGCTCGCCGTCGATGCTGATCCAGCCGCGGTTGACCTTCTCCAGATGGTTGATGGTGCGAAGGAGTGTGGACTTGCCCGAGCCGGACGGGCCGAGGATCACGGTGACCTCACCGGCGTGCACCTGAAGGTCGACGCCGCGCAGCACTTCCAGGGGGCCGAAGTTCTTGTGGACGCCGTGCACGTCCACCATCACGTCGCTCATCGGGTGTCTCCAGGGGATTTGGCAGGAAGGTGAGCGGGGGTGCAGAACCGGCGGACGCGCTGCAGCGGCGTCGGCGGGGGAGTGCGGTTCGCGCCCCGGGCGTAGTGCCGTTCGACGTAGTACTGGGCCACCGAGAGCACCGAGGTCAGGACCACGTACCAGGCGGTGGCGACGAGCAGCAGCGGGATCACCCGGCCGGTGCGGCCGTAGACGACCTGTACCTGGTAGAAGAGCTCGCCGATGGCCATCACATAGACCACCGACGTGCCCTTGAGCAGGCCGATGATCTCGTTGCCCGCGGTGGGCAGGATGGCCCGCATGGCCTGCGGCAGCACGATCCGCCGGATCTGCCGCAGCCGCGGAATGCCCAGGGCGGCCGCCGCCTCGAACTGCCCGTGGTCGACGGACAGGACACCGCCGCGCACGATCTCCGCGGCGTACGCGGCCTGGTGCAACGTCAGACCGATGATCGCGGCGCCGATGGTCCCGATCAGGCTGTTGCTGTCGACGGACCAGAACACCGGGCCGAACGGGATGCCGACGCCCAACTCCTCGTACAGGGCACTGAGGTTGAACCAGAACACCAGCTGGACGATCATCGGGATGGACCGGAAGATCCAGATGTACGTCCACGCGACGGACTGCAGCACCGGGCTGCGCGAAAGCCGCATGAAGGCGAGCACCGTGCCGAGCAGAAAGCCGAGCACGGTGGCGTACGCGGTGAGCTGGAGCGTCACCCACACCGCGTCGACGATGGTCTCGGACAGGACGTACTCGCCGAAGACGCCCCATTCCCAGACCGGGTTGGTGGCCAGGCCGTGCGCGAACTGGGCGAGCAGCACGACCACGGCGACGGCCGCCGCCCAGCGGGCGTAATGGCGGGCGGGGACGATCTGCACCGAGGCCGGATCCGGCAGGTTCTTCGGGTTCGCGCCGACGGCGGTCCCGCCGGGCGGCGCGGTGTCCATGAGGGAAGGCATCGTTCTCGCTCCGCCCGGCTATCGGCTGTGCTCGGGCGGGTTGATCCGCGAGGACTCGATCGCGGACGGCGAGGTGCCCCACTTCTTCAGGATCCGGGCGTACGTGCCGTCCTTGATCAGTTCGTCGACGGCGGCCTGGAAGGCCTGGGTGAGCGGGGAGCCCTTCTTGAAGGCGAAGCCGACGTCGAGGCGGTGGAACTCACCCAGGAAGGTGGTCCCCGACGCGGCCTGTGCGGCCTGGTACCGCAGGCCGTTGATCGTCGACATGATCACGTCGATCCGGCCCTGCTGCAGCGCGGTCAGGGTCGCGCCGTTGTCGGAGTAGACCTTCACGTCGTACGGCTTCTTACCCTCCTTCGCGCACACGCCCTTCTGTTCGGCGAGGGTCGCCTCGAAGGTGGTGCCCGCGCCGGTGCCGATGGTCAGGCCGCACAGCTGGGTGAGGTCACTGACCTTCTTGCCCAGCTCGGTGTTGCCCTTCTTCACGGCGAAGCCCTGGCCGTCGTTGATGTAGGTGACGAAGTCGATGGTCTTCAGGCGCTCGGCGGTGACACCGAAGTTGCCGGTGCCGAAGTCGTATTTGCCGCTGCCGAGGGCCGGCAGGATCGTCTCGAAGGACGCGTCCTGCCGTTCCAGCTTCAGACCGAGCACCTTGGCGACCGCGTCCGCGAGGTCGATGTCCTGCCCGGCCGGTGCCTTGTCCGACCCGTTCGGGTAGTACGCCCCGGGCGGGGAACCGACCGAGCTGCCGACGCGCAGGGTGCCCGCCTTCCGTACGTCCTCGGGCAGCAGGGCGGCGGCCGACTCCACCTTGCGTACGGCGGCCACCGGGTCGTCGGTCGGTGCCGCGGAGGCCTGCGCCCCGGCCGGAACGGCGCCGGAGCCGGCGTCGGACCCGCAGGCGGTCACGGCGAGCAGCGGCAGCAGGGCAAGTCCGGCGGCCAGACGGAGACGGGTTCCCAGGACACGGATCTTCACGGGGTGGGGGCCTTTCCCGGGCGGGGGTTGACGGTGAGGTGCTGCTCGATGTCGTGCTGCTCGGTGAGGTGCTGCTCGATGTCGCGCTGCTCGGCGAGGTGCTTCTCGCCGAGGTGTTTCTCGAACGGCAGCGGGCCGATGGCTTCCGGCTCGGCCTCCGTGTCGAACAGCGGTGTGTAGCCGGTGGCCAGATACAGGCCGCGGGCCTCGGGCTGACGTGGACCGGTGGTCAGGTAGACGCGCGCGTAACCGCGCCCGGCCGCCGCCTGCTCCAGCTCGGCGACGATCCGGCGGGCGAGACCGCGGCGGCGGTGCGCGGAGTGCGTCCAGATCCGCTTCAGTTCGGCGGTCGTGGCGTCGTAGCGGCGGAAGGCACCGCCCGCCACGGGCTCGCCGCGCTCCAGTAGGAGCAGCAGGAGTCCGCCGTACGCCGGGGTGAACTCCTCGTCCGGATAGCGGGAGATCTCGGTGTGCGCGTCCTTGCCGTAGCGGGTGGAGTATTCGTGCGCGAGCTCGCGAAGGAGCGGCTCGACCCGAGGGTCGGCGACGGTCACCTCGGTGACCGTCAACTCCGGTGCCGAGGTCATCCGTTCACCGCCGTGAGCGTCCGCTTCCCGCGCTCGGCCCGTTCGGCATCGCGCTTGGCGACCTCCTCGCGGACCAGCGGGATCACATAGCGGCCGAAGTCGACGGCGTCGTCGAGCAGGTCGTAGCCGCGGGCGGAGAGGATGTCGACGCCGAGGTCGTAGTAGTCGAGCAGCGCCTGGGCGACCGTCTCCGGGGTGCCGACCAGGGCGTTGGAGTTGCCCGCGCCACCGGTCGCGGCGGCGGTCGGAGTCCACAGCGCGCGGTCGTAGCGCTCGCCCGCCTCGGCGATGGCGATCAGCCGCTGGGAACCGGTGTTCTGAGGAGTCGGGGCCTCAGAGGAGCCGGGGCGGTGGTGGCGGACGAGACCGGATGTGCGCCGCTCGCGGATCGCGCCGACCGTGCGATGGGCCTTCTCCCAGGCCAGCTCCTCGGTGGGGGCGATGATCGGACGGAAGGCGACCTGGATCCGGGGCACATCGGTGCGGCCCGCGGCCTTGGCGGCGGCCTTCACACGCTCGATCTGCTCGGCGGTCCTGGCCAGGGGCTCGCCCCACAGGCAGTAGATGTCGGCCTCGGCGCCCCCGGCCGCGTACGCGGCGGGCGACGAACCACCGAACGACACGTTCGGGCGCGGCTGTTGGACCGGGAAGACATCGCTGACGAAGTCGTGGAAGAGATAGTGCTCGCCCTCGTGGTCGAAGGGCTCGTGCGTGGTCCAGATCTTCTTGACGATGCCGATGTACTCGCGGGTGCGGGCATAGCGCTCGTCCTTGGTGAGCGCGTCGCCCTCGCGGCGCTGCTCGTGGTCGTTGCCGCCGGTGATGAAGTGGACGGTCAGGCGGCCCTCGCTGATCTGATCGAGGGTGGCGAAGGTCTTCGCGGCGAACGTGGGATACGAGACGTTCGGCCGGTGGGCGAGCAGGATCTGCAGCCGGTCCAGGTGACTGGCGAGATACGCGGCGGCCGGCGCCGGATCCGGTGCGCCGGACCCGTATGCGAAGAGCACCCGGTCCCAGCCGTGGTCCTCGTGGGCGCGGCCGAGGCGGAGTGTGTACTGCTTGTCGAAGGCGGCGCCGGAGCGCGCGGTGGTTTCCGAGCCGTCGTTGGTGGCGGCGATACCGAGGAATTCCACGGGCATGGGGAGGAGACCTCTCTCGGGAGGCGGCACACGGGCAGGACGAACTGCCGCGTGTGCGGGCAGGGGTGACGGACCGTCGAGGCGGACGGCAGGCGGTGGTACGGGTGTGTGACGACGTGAAGCGTCAGGACACGTCAGGAGTACGTGCCGGAAAACAGGGAGATCGCGGCAGCGCGCGGAAGGTTCAGAACTCGGCCCGCAACGGGGTCACCGAGGGAGGGAAGGGCCGGTCCGGGCGGCCCGCTGCCGGGTCAGACGCAACACGCCGCGGACCACACCCGACCGAAGTCGATGTGATCGCGCGTGACCAAGCGCTCTGTGGCAGGCATGCGCTCCATTGAGCAGGACGCCGTCCCGCCCGTCAAGCGCCGCCCGGATGGTGGACCGTTCAACTGGGCCTGCATAAAGGTGAGTTGGGGTTTGTTGCAGTCATGTGTTGTTCGCATGTACGGCTGCCTCGTCCTGTTGACGGCTCCGCACTGAGCGCCCATACGATCGACGGCGGACGGGCCCGCCCGCAAGGGTGGCCGTCCGACCGCGTTGAGGGACGCGGTGCGTGTGACGACGCGAGCCCCCGGCTGCTTCCCGCGAGCGCCCGGGTGGTGCCCACGCCTGCGATTCCCTCCCGGAGCCCTCCATGGTCATGCCTCCCGACGTCACGTCGGCCTCCCTGCCACCGGCCTCCATACCGTCGGCCGACGCCGCGTCCCCGCCCGCCGGCGGCCACCTCGCCGCCAAGCAGGCCGGCTCCGAGATGCCGAGCATCGTGCCGCGCCGGCACCTCGGCCGCTGGGCGACCGCCGCCGTGGCGCTGCTCGTCTTCGCCATGGTCTTCAACTCGGTGGTCCGCAACGACGCCTTCCAATGGGGGGTCGTGGGCGACTACTTCACCACCGCGGCCGTCCTCGACGGACTGCTCCTCACCCTGTGGCTGACCGGCGTCGTGATGGTGCTCGGCTTTCTGCTCGGCACCGTCCTGGCGGTGATGCGCCTGTCCGCGAACCCGGTGCTGCGGACCGTGAGCTGGGGCTTCGTCTGGGTCTTCCGCTCCACGCCGCTCCTGGTGCAGCTCCTGTTCTGGTTCAACATCGGCGCCCTGTATCCGACCCTGAGCCTCGGTATCCCCTTCGGCCCGGAATTCCTCTCCGTCAAGACGGTGAACCTGCTCGGCCCCACCCTCACCGCCGTGATCGGACTGACCCTGCACGAAAGCGCGTACGCCGCCGAGGTGGTGCGCGGCGGCATCCTCTCCGTGGAGTCCGGGCAGACCGAGGCCGCGCAGGCGCTCGGTCTGAGCAAGCGGCGCACCCTGCGCAGGATCGTGATCCCGCAGGCGATGCGGTCCATCGTGCCGACCGCGGGGAACATGCTGATCGGCACCTTGAAGGGCACGAGCATCGTCAGCGTCCTGGCCGTGCACGACCTGCTGTACTCGGCCCAGTTGATCTACAACCAGACGTACCAGGTCATCCCGCTCCTGATGGTCGCCACGCTCTGGTACATCGCGGTCACCAGTGTGCTCAGCGCGGGCCAGTACTACGTCGAGCGCCATTACGCGCGCGGCAACTCCCGTGCACTGCCGCCCACCCCGTTGCAGCGCGTGCGGGTCCGGCTCGGGTCCGTACGCCGGTGGCTGAGCAAGGCGACCGCCCCCGACGCCCGCCCGGCGGCCGGCGGTGAGCGGTGAACGACTCCACGCCTGCGGCCGTCCTGGTGGTCGTCGGCGCGGGGCCGCGCGCCACCGGACTGCTCGAACGCATCGCGGCCAATGCGCCCGAACTCTGGGATGGAACAGGGGAGTTGGCCGTCCATCTCGTGGATCCGCATCCGCCGGGCCCCGGCCGGATCTGGCGCCATGAGCAGTCGCCGCTGCTGCGGATGAACTCCATGGCCGAGGACGTCACCATGTTCACCGACGAGTCCTCCACCGTGGACGGCCCCGTGCGTCCGGGACCGTCCCTGGCCGCATGGGCGGCTCAGTTCTCCGGCCGCGGTCCGCGCCACGAACCGTTCACGGAACCCGCCGACCCCGGCGTGCTGGCCGAACTGCGCACCCTGCGCCCCACCGACTTCCCCACCCGCCGCGCCCAAAGCGCCTATCTGGACTGGGTGTTCCGGCGGGTCCTGAACGAACTGCCGCCCACGGTCACCGTGACCTGGCACCGCACCACCGCCACCGCCGTGACCGGCCCCGAGGACGGCCCGCAGCAGGTGCATCTGGCCGACCGCGCCGCCCCGCTCACCGCCGACCTCGTGGTCCTCGCCCAAGGCCACCTCGGCTCGCTGCCCGGCCCGCGCCACCGTGCGCATGCCGCGTTCGCCCGGCGGCACGGCCGCTTCCACCTCCCGCCGCAGTTCACCGCCGACGCCGACCTGTCCGCGCTGCGGCCCGGCGAGCAGGTCATCGTGCGAGGTCTCGGTCTGGCCTTCATCGACGTGCTGGCGCTGCTCACGGAGGGCCGCGGCGGCACCTTCCGCACCGCACCCGACGGCACCCTCACCTATCTGCCCTCGGGCCGCGAGCCCGTGCTCCATGTCGGATCGCGCCGCGGTGTGCCGTACCACTCCAAGACCCGCTACCGGCTGCGGGGCCCCCGCC
>NZ_JAAKZW010000170.1 GCF_011044995.1 Streptomyces mesophilus
GTCCTGGGAGTGTGGTGGGTGCGGTGCGGTGCCCTACGAGGGTAGGCGTTCCCCTCGCCCCCGCCCCGCCCCTTCCCGAAACCGGGGCTCCGGTTGGTTGAGCGAGGTCACATGTCCGAAGAGAAGCGGACGGATCCGTCCGGGAGGACCGCGCCGCACCAGACCCGGACCCCGGCGCGCAGTTCGTTGTCGGTGCCCACCGAGGCGCCGTCGCCGATCACCGCACCGTCGAGCAGCGTGCGGGCGCCGATCCGGGCGCCCTCGCCGACCAGGGAGTCCGTGATCACCGCACCCGGTTCGACCACGGCACCGGACAGGATCGTGCTGCCCATGACGCGCGCGCCCGAGCCGATCACCGCACCCTCGCCCACCACCGTGCCGCCGGTCAGCTTGGCGTCCGGAGCGACGCGGGCCGTCGGCAGGACCAGACGGTCACCGCAGCGGCCCGGCACCGCCGGGGACGGGGCCCGGCCGAGGACCAGGTCCGCGGAACCTCGTACGAAAGCCTGGGGGGTGCCGAGATCCAGCCAGTACGTGGAGTCGACCATGCCCTGGAGATGGGCCCCCTCGGCGAGCAGACCCGGGAAGGTCTCGCGCTCCACGGAGACCGGGCGGCCGGCCGGGATGGTGTCGATGAGCGAGCGGCGGAAGACATACGCGCCCGCGTTGATCTGGTCGGTGACGATCTCCTCGGGCGTCTGCGGCTTCTCGAGGAACGCCGTCACACGGCCCGTGTCGTCGGTCGGGACGAGGCCGTACGCGCGCGGATCAGCGACCCGGGTCAGGTGCAGGGACACATCCGCGCCCGTGGCCGAGTGGGTCGAGACGAGCGCGCGGATGTCGAGGCCCGTGAGGATGTCGCCGTTGAAGATCAGGACCGGCTCGTCGGGGGCCGAGCGCAGCCGCGGGGCGACATTGCGGATCGCTCCGCCCGTGCCGAGCGGCTCGTCCTCCGTGACGTACTCCAGTTCAAGGCCGAGGGCCGAACCGTCACCGAAGTGCGGCTCGAAGACCTCGGCCAGGTAGGAGGTGGCCAGGACGACATGGGTGACCCCGGCCGCGCGGGCGCGGGCCAGCTGGTGGGTGAGGAAGGGGACACCGGCCGCCGGGACCATGGGCTTGGGTGTGTTCACCGTGAGGGGACGCAGCCGGGTGCCCTTGCCGCCGACCAGAAGGATCGCTTCAGTCACCGATGTTTCGCTTCCTGCCGGGGGCCGGGCGGCCCAGGTCACGGATCGGCCAGTGTATGCAGTTCTGGGTAGGAAATTTGTCCGGTCCCTCACGCCTCGGAGTGCATCGGAAGCGTCAGCGGCCCTGGTAGTGCGCCGAGGTCTGACGCGCGTTGCCGAGCTTGCTGTACAGACGGCGGCCGGGGCACTCCGTGGCGAATCCGTCGCGGTGACCGGAGATCACATGGAGCCGGACGTTCTTCCCCTTCTTGTAGAGATTGCTGCCGCCTGACTTCAGAACCGTCGTGCCCTTCGGGTTGGCTCCGTACAGGCCCAGCTTCCACGCCGAGAGCTTCGCGACCGCGTTGAGCGCGGCCGCGGGCGGTGCGGAGTTGGAGTACGTCCCGAGGACCGCGATGCCCACGCTGTTGCTGTTGAAACCGAGGGTGTGCGCCCCGTAGACGGGCTTGGCCACGCCGCCCGCGCGGCCTTCGTAGATGTTTCCGCACTTGTCGACGGCGAAGTTGTAGCCGAAGTCCCGCCAGCCACTGCTCTTGACGTGGTAGCGGTAGATACTGCGCAGGACGGAGGGCGCCTGCGCACAGCGGTAGTTGTTGCCCGACGCGCTGTGGTGCACGAAGGCCGCCCGGACCGCCTTCGTATAGACGAAGTTCTTCTCGCGGAGCTTCTCGTCCGCACCCCAGCCCTTGCGGGTGATGATCCGCGGCCGGGGTCCGACGAACGGCTTGCCCGTGGTCTCACCGCGTGAGGCGAGCAGTTCCGCCTCGGTCTGCTCCTTGGTCAGCTCGGGGATGACGGCCGCGCCGAGCGGCGCCATCTCCGCGTTCACGGCCCAGCTCGCGGCGGCCTCGGCCGTGAGCACGCTGCGCGGGCCGTCCGCGGGCGGGCCCTGGGGCGGAGTGGGCTCGTCGCCGGGGTCGACGAGTTCGAGCCGCAGGTTCCTCGGCAGCTCGGGGGCCGCCGCACGGTCGGAGGACGCCTCCGCCAGGACACGGACCTCGACGCCGTCCGAATGGCCCACCCACAGCGGTGCGGTGGATCCGCGCAGCCGCCCCGAGGCGCGTTCCGGAGAGTCGAGGTCGGCGGAGTGCTCGTGGTTGTGCGTCTCCAGTGGCTGCCACACCGACCACACATGGGTGTCCGCGGCCCGGGTGCGCACCTCGACCCGGCCGTGCAGTTCGGCCTCGGGGTTGTCCCAGACGACGCCCACCAGGGCGAAGGGCAGGACCTCCTGACGTACGACGCCTTGCGCGGCGCCCGCGCCGAGCGCCCGGTCCGAGGTGAGCGGCTTGAGGGGCAGCGACTGGGTCGAGCCGGCCACTTCGGTTTCGCGCAGCGACTCGGCGGCTTCGGGGCCGCGCGGTGATGCGGCCGCCTCCGCATCGCGCAGCGACTCGTTCGCGCTCGCCGGCAGAGCGAGCGGCAGGGACAGGGCGACCGCGCAGGCCACACCGATCGAGGAAGCAAGAAATCCGCGCATGCGTCGATGGTGGGCGGAACCTGGCATACCCGCATGTCGTGGACGTAAGGGAATTGACGGTCCGTCGGCCCCTCGTGGGGAGCGCCCCACAGGAGGCGGAGCGCCGCGCGCGTAGGCTTGCCGCTGTGAACGCGACCGACCGCACCCCTGCCGACCTGCTGCGATCCGCGCTGGCCGCGGACCCGGGCCGCCCGCTTGTGACCTTCTATGACGACGCGACCGGTGAGCGCGTCGAATTGTCCGTCGCCACCTTCGCCAATTGGGTGGCCAAGACCGCGAATCTGCTCCAGAGCGAGCTCTCCGCCGAGCCCGGCGACCGGCTCGCGCTGCTGCTGCCCGCGCACTGGCAGACGGCGGTCTGGCTGCTCGCCTGTTCGTCCACCGGCGTGACGGCGGTCGTGGACGGCGACCCCGCGGACGCCGATCTCGTCGTCTCCGGTCCCGAGCCCGGTCAACTGGCCGCCGCCCTCGCCTGCTCCGGCGAGCGGATCGCGCTCGCGCTGCGTCCGCTCGGCGGCCGCTTCCCGCAGCCGCCGGACGGGTTCCTGGACTATGCGGTCGAGGTGCCGGGCCAGGGCGACCAGTTCGCCCCGTTCGCCCCCGTATCCCCCTCGTACGACGCCCTGGTCATCGGCGATACGGCGCTCTCGGGCGCCGAAATCGTGGAGCGTGCGCTCGCCGACGGACGCGGCCTCGGGCTCGGGCCCGGCGACCGGGTGCTGTCCGGACTCTCGTACGGGAATTGGGACGGCCTCTCCGCCGGGCTCTACGCCCCCTTGGCCGCCGGCGCCTCGGTGGTGCTGTGCCGGAACCTGGACCGGCTCGGGGCCGAGGCGCTGGAGAAGCGGGTCGAGAGCGAGCGGGTCACGGTGCGGCGGGAGGGCTGACCTCCCGACGGCCGCGAAGCCAAAGTCCACCCGTCCGGCGCAGGTCAGGACCGGCCCGCAGGCGCCGGACCGTGCCCTCGGGTCATGGTCGAGGAAGCGCCCTTCACCGGGCGCCGTCCGTGATGCCGACGCCGTGAGGGGTGGACTCCGTCGTGACCGACACCGCAGGCACGCCTGAGGTTCCGGAGGAACCCGGTAACGACGCGCCTGAGCCGGTCCCGCCGGAGGCCGAAGGCGGGACCGGGACCGGGCCCGGCGCCGAAGGACACGGACCCCGTGGCCCGCACTGGCTCCGCTGGGCCGCGCTCGCCGTCTCGGTGCTCGTGCTCGTCACGGCCGGTGTCGGCTGGGGGATCTACAAGCGGCTCCAGGGGAACATCACCCAGGACCTCAGCGCCGCCGAGGAGCTGGAGCGCTACGAGAAGGAGCGGCCCGCGCCGTCCACGCACGACGCGCAGAACATCCTCCTGATCGGGTCCGACACCCGGGCCGGGGAAGGCAACGACCAGTACGGCAAGGATTCGGGCAGCGACGGCGGCCGCTCGGACACCACGATCCTGCTGCACCTGGCCGCCGACCGGAAAAGCGCCACCGCCGTCTCGCTGCCGCGCGATGTGATGGTGGACATCCCGAGCTGCCGCAAGCGCGACGGAACCCGGACGAGGGAGCAATTCGCCCAGTTCAACTGGGCGTTCGAGTGGGGCGGTGCGGCCTGCACGATCCGTACCGTCGAGGCGCTCACCGATATCCGCGTGGACCACCACATGATCGTGGACTTCCGCGGCTTCAAGAAGATGGTGGATGCCGTCGACGGCGTCGACGTGTGCCTCAAGGATCCGATCGACGATCCGGACGCCAAGCTCAAGCTGACCGCGGGCCGGCACAAGCTCAACGGCGAGCAGGCGCTCGGCTATGTCCGTGCGCGCAAGACGCTGGGCAACGGCAGCGACACCGAGCGGATGGACCGCCAACAGGCCTTTCTCGGTGCGCTGGTGAACAAGGTGAAGAGCAACGGCGTACTGCTCAACCCGACCCGGCTCTACCCCGTTCTGGACGCGGCGACCTCCTCGCTCACCACGGACCCCGCGATCGCCGGCCTCACCGACCTCTATGACCTCGTACGGAGCATGCGCAACATCCCCACGGAAAAGGTGCAGTTCCTGACCGTGCCCCGGCAGTCCTATCTGTACGACGCCAACCGGGACGAACTCGTACAACCCGACGCGGGACGGCTCTTCGACCGGCTGCGCGACGACGCTCCGCTGCAAGTCGCCGAGGAGGCGCCCGAGACGGAGGAGGCCGCCACCGAGGACTCGGCCGAGGGCGAGGAGCCCGCGGGCGAGCGGGACGGCGCGGAGAACGGGGACGGCGGCTACTGGGTGGACACCGGCTATTGGAGCGACGACGGCTACTGGGTCGACGACGGGTACTGGGTCGAGGGCAAGTCGGCCGACGAGGATCCGGCCGCGCGCAAGAAGAAGAAACCGTCCGACGACGGCAAGGCGGACAAGCCCGGTCGCGAGCCGGAGCGCGAATCGGGTCAAACCCCTTCCCCCGAGCCGACGTTCCGCGGCAGCACCGCCGCCGGAGCCACCTGTTAGGAAAGGGATTAGTAAAGGGATCCCCAAGCGCAAGGGACCGTTGACCTTGAATTGGGGCGGATTGACCGTTGTAAGGCCAGTGGAATTTGTCACCGTCGTCCCTCGGCGCCGACCTGGGCGGATAGTGTGAGCGATCCGGTGCACCGACTGCGATGAAGCAGCGATCCGCACTTGCACTACCGATCGACCGGACGCCTTGGAGGGGGAAGGCGCCGCGAGGCACCGACGGAGGACTCAAGCAACCGTGGATGCGCAAGGCCGTGGGCGGGCGGAGAACATCGACCCCGCAGACCAGTGGGTACTGAACCCGCAGACCGGCGACTACGAACTGCGACTGCACCCCTCCGCACCGGAGTCAGGCATCCCCTCGCCGCGCAGATCCGGCTTCGCCCCGAACCGCCCTCAGGCCCGGCCCCGCCGCAGGCCGCAGGGCTCGCCCCCCGGTGACGTTCCGGGGCAGCGCAGGCGCCGGATGCCCGAGGATCCGATGGGTCCGATGGGTCCGGCGGGCCGGCGCAGGCCGCGGCCCAAGAAGTCCAAGGGCAAGAAGATCGCCGTGTGGACCGGCGGTGTGCTGGCGTTCTTCGTGGTCGCCGGCTCCGCCACCGCGTACTTCTACATAGAGCATCTGAACGGCAACCTGACCTCGCTGTCCGACGACGGCGCGGGCACGGGCGGCTACAGCAAGAACCGGGCGATCAACGTGCTGATCGTCGGCACCGACAAGCGCACCGGCAAGGGCAACAAGGGGTACGGCGACTCGGGCAGCCCCGGGCACGCGGACACCACGATCCTGCTGCATGTCTCCAAGGACCGTTCCAACGCAACGGCGTTGAGCATTCCGCGCGACATGATCGTGGACATTCCGGACTGCCCGACCAAGCAGGAGAACGGCGACGACAAGGTCATCCCGGGTACGCCGAACGAACGCTTCAACGTCAGCCTCGGCCAGTCCGGCCGCACGCCCAGCTGCACGATGCGTACGGTCACGCAGCTGACCGGCATCAAGATCGACAACTTCATGGTCGCGGACTTCAACGCGGTCAAGACGCTCAGCAGCGCCGTCGGCGGTGTGGACGTCTGCCTGGAGAAGCCCATCAAGGACCCGAAGTCGCATCTGAACCTGCCCAAGGGCACCAGCACGGTCGAGGGCGATGACGCGCTCGCGTTCGTACGGACCCGTCATGCGGTGGGCTTCGGTTCGGACCTCGACCGCATCAAGTTGCAGCAGCAGTTCCTCAGTTCGCTGATGCGCAAGATGAAGTCGAAGATGACCGATGCGGGCGCCATGCTCGATCTGGCCGAGTCCGCCACGAAGGCGCTCACCGTCGACGACACGCTCAGCGATGTGTTCAAGCTCCGCGGGCTCGGCATGGAGCTCGGCAGGGTGGACCTGAAGAACATCAGCTTCACCACCGTCCCGGTCGTCGACAACACCGACGGCGCCACCGTCCTGGTCAACGAGTCCAAGGCGAAGCCGCTGTTCGGGGCCATAAAGGGCGATGTGTCGCTGACGGCGACGAAGCAGAAGAAGAAGGACGCCGAGGCCGCGCGCCTCAAGGGCACCAAGTCCGCGGCCGCCGATGTCCGCGTGAACATCTACAACGGCAGTGACACCCAGGGCGCGGCGAGCAAGACGCTCACGTATCTGCAGACCGAGCACGGCATGAACAAGGCCAGCCAGCTCGGCAATCACGAGCCCAAGCAGGCGAAGACGACGCTCGAGTACTCTCCCGACCAGGCCGATCAGGCGCGCAAGCTGGCCGAGGTGATGGGACTTCCGGGTTCAGCGTTGAAGCCGGGCAAGAGCGAAACCAATGATCAGGGACTGCCTGCGATGGTCCTGATCCTCGGAGAGGACTTCTCGGAACCCGGCACGCCCGTGGGGGCCGTGGCGGTGCCGGACGATCTCGACAAGACCGAGGCTGACAAGAAGACCTGCGCCAAATGAACCCGGGGGCCACCTGAACCGTCTGCTGGGGCAGAGGGGTTCACAGGTGAGGGTCATATGGTGCGCCAGGCTGGGAGGGGACTGGCATGACGCAGAACGGCGTGCGTGGAAGAGGTACGCGACGATCGCGCGGACCGCAGGCGCGTGAACTGGGCTGGGACGACAGCCTGTACGAGGGGTCGGGCGTGCCCGGCCCCCGCGGGCCCGGTGAGGAAGAACCCTCCACCCGGCGCGACCGGCGACGTGCGGCCGGTCGGCCGCGCAGCCGTCGGCGGCGCGCTCTGCGCTGGACGGCGGTGGTGTTCGCGGTGCTGATACTCGGGACGGCCGGCGCCGGATACCTGTACTACCAGCACCTCAACAACAACATCGAGACGGCTCCGCTGCCGGACAAGAACCGTGCGCCGAAGGCGACTCCGAACGCGGCCGGCCAGACACCGCTCAACATCCTCCTGATCGGCTCCGACGACCGTAACTCCAAGGAGAATCTGCGGCTCGGCGGTCACAAGGAGAGCGTCGGCGCGAAGCCGCTGGCCGACGTGCAGATGCTGCTGCACCTGTCCGCGGACCGCAGCAACATGTCGGTCGTCAGCATGCCGCGTGACACGCTGCTCGACATCCCCAAGTGCCAGGACCCGGACACCGGCGACACCTTCCAGCCGCTGACCCGGGAGATGACGAACGTGAGCCTCGGCCGGGGCGGCCCGGCCTGCACCGTGCTCACCTGGGAGAAGCTCACCGGAATCCACATCGACCACTTCGTGATGGTCGACTTCTCCGGTGTCGTCTCGATGGCGGACGCCATCGGCGGCGTGCCGGTCTGCGTGGACGCCAACATCCACTCCCGTAACGCGAAGGGCGAAGGCTCCGGCCTCAAGCTGGAGAAGGGCACCACGGAGGTCAAGGGCGAGGACGCCCTGAAGTGGCTGCGTACGCGCTACGGCTTCGAGGACGGCAGCGATATCGCCCGCGCCAAGGCCCAGCACATGTACATGAACTCGATGGTCCGCGAGCTCAAGTCCAGCGCCCGGCTGACGAATCCGGCCGAGATGCTGAACCTCGCCGAGGCGGCCACCGACGCACTGAAGGTCGACGACGGCCTCGGGTCGGTACAGAAGCTCGCCGACCTGGGCGGTGAGCTGAAGAAGGTGCCGAACTCCCGTATCAACATGACGACCATGCCCTACGAATACGTGGGCGCCCGCGTCCAGCCGAAGCCCGGCGAAGCCGCGGACCTCTTCGAGCTCGTACGAGAGGACATCGCCCTCGACGGCAAGGACGCGGCCAAGAAGAAGGAAGAGCTCTCCGACGACCCGGCCGCCCCGCCCGCGGACACCGGAGTCGTGGTGCAGAACGCCTCGGGCGACGCGACCCGTGCCCCGCTCCAGGGCCGTGCCACCGCGGTCGCCGAGCTGCTCAAGGGCAAGGGCTACACCCTCGCGACCGCCGAACGGCCCGGTGCCGGCGACGACACCTCGCAGGCCCGGACGGCGATCCGCTTCCCCAGCCCCGAGCTGGAGGGTGACGCGCAGGCGCTCGCCAAGTCCCTAGGCCTGCCGCTGAGTTCGGTCAAGCAGACCACGGACGTCTCCGGTGTCACGCTGATCGTGGGCGCGGACTGGCGCGAGGGCGACACCCCGCCGAAGCCGACCCCGAAGACGCCGGCCAAGAAGGACATCGAGAACGGCGCCGATGAGGACGCCTGCATGCACGTGAACCCCGCCTTCACCTGGTAGCGCTCACGTCCTGCGCAGATACGAGAAGAGCCCCGGCCGCATCCGACGGCCGGGGCTCTTCTCGTAAGTCTGCGAATCTCGTACGCCTGCGAATCTCGTACGCCTGCGAATCAGGCGCTCTGGCTCAGGACCGCGGGCCGCCGTGACGCGATGACCTTCTTGGCCAGCGTCTTGGGGCTGGTCAGGAAGCCGTAGCCCCACGACATGTGCATCGTGGCGAGCGCCACCGGGATCTGCAGCCGTGCCTTGAGCGGCAGTCCCCTGCCGGCCGGCAGGGAGCCCGCGGCGATCGCGGCGAGATAGCCGCCCGGGATCACGAAGCCCAGCGGGGTGACCGCGGCGCCCACGACCAGGCCGGCCGCGATCGCGCAGACCGCCGTCGGCGGGGCCAGATAGCGCAGGTTGATCGATCCCTCGTGGTAGCGGGCGACCACATGGCGCCAACGCCCGTAGTCCTTGTACTGCTTGGCGAGCGCCTTCACCGACGGGCGCGGACGGTAGGAGACCTTGAGCTCCGGCGAGAACCAGATCAGGCCGCCGGCCTCGCGGATACGGAAGTTCAGCTCCCAGTCCTGGGCGCGGATGAACTCCTCGTTGTAGCCGCCCTGCTGCTCGAGCGCCGCACGCCGGAAGACACCGAGGTAGACGGTCTCGGCCGGTCCGGCCTCGCCGCCCGTGTGGAAGGCCGCGTTGCCCACGCCGATCTTCGAGGTCATCGCGGCGGCGACCGCGTGCTCCCAGTCGTTCTCGCCCTCGGCGTGCATGATGCCGCCGACGTTCTGCGCGCCGGTCTCCTCCAGGAGACGTACGGCGGTGGCGATGTAGTTCGGCGAGAGCATCCCGTGGCCGTCCACGCGCACCACGATCGGGTGGCGCGAGGCCTTGATCGCCGCATTGAGCGCGGCGGGGGTGCGGCCGGTGGGGTTGGGCACCGTGTGGACGCGTGGGTCTTCGGCCACCAGCTCGGCGGCGATCTCGTCGGTACGGTCCGTGGACGGGCCGAGCGCGATCACCACCTCCATCTCCCCCGCGTACTCCTGCTGCAGGATCGCGTGGATGGCGCCGCGCAGATGCCGCTCCTCATTGAGGACCGGCATGATCACGGAGACAGGGGTGGGCTGCACAGCAGTCGACTGGGGATTCTCGCTCATCACCCGTCACGTTACCGCGAATGGGGGACACGGGCGCGCGGCCCCCGGGTGGCCTCCCCGGGCCGCATTTCGTATGGGCCTACGGTTGCACGGTCCCTGCGCCCGCTTCTGCTCCATATGTTCAGCCTGCGGAGGTGTCCCCTGTGCCCGTGCCGCCCAGTCCCGCCCGACCTCCCCGGCAAGGACCTCGGCAGCCGGTCCGGCGAACCGCGCGGCAGGCGCCCGGACGGCGCAGGCGACCACCGGCCCGGCCCAAGTGGGCGATGCGGATGGCGACGACCCTCTCGATGGCGGTGCTCGCGGCGGCGGGCGTCGGGCATGCGGTGGTGACCAGCCTGGACACCGGCATCGACCGGGTCGACCCCTTCAAGGACATGAAGAATCGTCCCTCCGGGGGCGACGGCATGAACGTCCTGCTCGTCGGCACCGACGGCCGCGACAAGATCACCGAGCAGGAGCGGCGCAAGTACCGCCTCGGCGGGGCGCCCTGCCACTGCACGGACACGATCATGATCGTGCACATCTCGGCCGACGGGGACCGCGCCAGCATCGTGAGCCTGCCGCGCGACTCGTACGCCGAGGCGCCCGCGCACACCGACCGCAACAGCGGCGAGAAGCACAAGGCGCACCCGATCAAGCTGAACGCGGCCTACGCCGAGGGCGGGCCGAACCTGACCGTGCGCACCGTCGAGCACATGACCAAGGTCAAGATCGACCATTATCTCGAGGTCGACTTCACCAGCTTCATGAAGACCGTGGACGTGCTCGGCGGTGTGGAGATCTGCACCGCGAGCCCGATGAAGGACTCGTACACCGGTCTCGATCTGGCCGCGGGCAAGCACCACCTCAAAGGGGGCGAGGCGCTGCAGTACGTGCGCTCGCGGCATATCGACGGCGCCGCGGACCTCGGCCGGATGCAGCGCCAGCAGCGCTTCCTCGCCGCGGTCATCGCCAAGGCGACCTCGTCCGGGGTGCTGCTCAACCCGGTGAAGTTCCGGAACGTGACCAGGACCATCCTGAGTTCCGTACGCGCGGACAAGTCCTTCGGTACGGACGAGATGCTGGACCTCGGCAAGGCGATGCGCGGCTTCACGCCCGCCTCGTCGGAGTTCACCTCCGTGCCCATCGGTGAGATGGGCTACATGGTGAAGGGGATCGGCTCGACCCTGAAGTGGGATCCGGAGCGCTCGGAGAAGCTGTTCCAGGCGCTGCGCGACGACAAGCCGCTCGCGCCGCTGCGCAAGAAGCGCAAGTCGGTCCTGGTGGATGTGGCCCCGCAGCAGATCCGCGTCCAGGTCGCCAACGGCACGGACGTCTCCGGCCTCGGCGGCCGCGTGGACAAGGCCCTGCGCAAGACGGGCTTCCGCACGACCGGGGCGCCGAAGGACGCGGCTGCCGTCAAGCGCACGCTCGTCGAGTACGACCCGCGCTGGGACCGCTCGGCCCGCTCGCTTGCGACGGCGCTGCCCGGCTGTGAGCTGAAGGCCGTCAAGGGGCAGGGCGGGATGCTGAAGGTGACGGCGGGACCGGACTTCAAGCAGGTGCGGGCGGTGCGGGCCGAGGACGTCCACCAGGGCGAGTTCGGTGTGGTGACCGGGGATCAGGTGGTGTGTGCCAGGGGCGACGAATAGGAGCCCCTGGAAACCCCGGGACACCTCCACCTTCCAAGCCGGCCCGCAGAGCTCAGTCCTCGAGCCCCTCGGCCGCCCGCTTCTCCCGCAGCTCCATGATCGCCCGGCGTCGCGCGAGGCGGTGCGTGCGCCGGATCTGCGCCTCCTGGTAGCGGCGCCGGTCGCGCTCCGTCTCCGGCTGCACCTGCGGGACCCGGCGCGGCTTGCCCTCGGCGTCGACCGCCGCGAACACCAGATACGCGGAGCCGACCTGCTGGGCCGGGGTCGACTCGTTCCACCGCTCGGCCAGGACCCGGACGCCGACCTCCATGGAGGTCCGGCCCGTCCAGTTGACCTGGGCCTTCACATGCACGAGATCCCCGACCCGTACGGGCTCGAGGAACGCCATCTCGTCCATGGAGGCCGTCACCGCGGGACCGCCGGAGTGCCGGCCGGCCACCGCGCCCGCCGCGTCGTCCACCAGTTTCATGATCACGCCGCCGTGCACCGTCCCCAGAAGGTTGGTGTCGTTGTGGGTCATGATGTGGCTGAGGGTGGTCCGGGAAGCCGAGGTCGGCTTGCCCGGAATCTCCGCCTGAGGGGGACGGGCCTGGTCTGTCATGCCGTCCACTCTATGTCTGTTGTTTATCCGCGCTGGTCGTGGGCACTTTGTGTCAGCTCTGCAACAGCCGTGGTCCGGTTTTACGGCATCCCTTGTCTTAGACCTTTATGGAACCTGCACACTGGGGGCATGAATGACTGGCCCCAGGGGTGGAATGGAGACCGCGACCGTGGATACGGGCGTGGCAGCGGCAGTGCGCAGCCCGAGGGCGCGCGCGTGATGCGCCATGTCCAGCGCGGCCAGGCCCCCCGGCCTCAGGCGGCACCTCAGTACGGCGTCCCGTCGCAGCCCGCGTACGGCAACGACGACCGCTACGGCAACGGCGGCCAGGACGACGGGCGCGGCAGCTACGACAGCGGCTACAGCGACGGCCAGGTCTACGGCGGCACGTCCCGCAGCGGCCGCGGTGGCGGCGGCCGGGGCGGCGACGACGGCTACTACGACACGGGCCGGCCCGCTCCGAACTGGCGCCGCCGGATAAAGATCGGCCTGATCACCTTCGTGACGGTCGTGCTCGTGTGGTCGGTCGCCACGTACTTCTGGGCGGACTCCAAGCTCAAGCGCGAGGTCGACCTGTCCAAGGTCATCGAGCGTCCGGGCGGCGGCGAGGGCACCAACTACCTGATCGTGGGCTCCGACAGCCGCGAGGGCATGTCCGCCGAGGACAAGAAGCGCCTGCACACCGGCTCGGCCGAGGGCAAGCGCACGGACTCGATGATGATCCTGCACGTGGGCGACAACGGGAACACGATGATCTCGCTGCCCCGCGACTCGGACGTCGAGATCCCGTCCTTCGTGGGCTCGGAGTCCGGCAAGACCTTCCCGAACACGGGCCGCCGCGTGAAGCTCAACGCCGCGTACGCGGAGGACGGCCCCGAGCTGCTCGTGCGTACCGTCGAGCACAACACGGGCCTGAAGATCGACCACTACGCGGAGATCGGCTTCGGCGGCTTCGCCAACATCGTGGACGCGGTCGGCGGCGTCGAGATCAAGATCGACAAGCCGATGAAGGACAAGAAGTCCGGCTCGGACTTCGAGCCCGGCACCCACACCCTGAACGGCGAGCAGTCCCTGGCCTTCGTACGCCAGCGGTACGGCCTCGCCGGCGGTGACCTGGACCGTACGAAGAACCAGCAGAAGTTCCTCTCGGCGCTCGCCAGCCAGGTCGCGACCCCGGGCACGGTCCTGAACCCCTTCAAGCTCTACCCCACGATGGGCGCGGGCCTGGACACCCTGGTCGTCGACAAGGACATGGGCCTGTTCGACGTGGCGGAGATGTTCTGGGCGATGAAGAGCGTCTCGGGCGGCGACGGCAAGTCCATGAACATGCCGATCTCGGGCAGCCGCGGCGGCAACCTGGTCTGGGACAAGGCCAAGGTGCAGCAGCTGGTCGAGCAGCTGAAGAACGACGAGAAGGTGACCGTCACCGAGTGAGGGCCGTCACGCTGGAGGTGGCCGCGAGCGCGGCTGCCTCCGCACTCGTTCTGCGCCCCTGGCGCGACGACGACATGGAGCCGCTGACCGAGGCGTACCGCGACCCCGCGATGCGGCAGTGGCTGCGGTCCCAGGTGGCGGGCACCGACGACGCGGCGAGGTGGCTGGAGGTCCGCCGCCGTGGCTGGGCGTCGGGCGACTATCTGAGCTTCGCGGTGCAGGAGCCCTCCGTGGGTGGCGCACTGCTCGGCAACGTCGCCCTCAAACTGCCGGACGCGACGCGGCAGTCCGCGGAGGTCGGCTACTGGACGACCGCGGCGGCCAGGGGACGGGGAGTGGCCTCTCGGGCCCTCGAAGCCCTCACCGTATGGGCCTTCGACGCTTTCGCGGCGGACGGTCTCGTGCGCATCGACCTGCTCCACCAGGTCGGCAACACCGCCTCGTGCAGGGTCGCCGAGAGGACCGGCTACGGCTTCGACCGGGTTCTGCCGGCCCGGCCGCCCTGGCCCACGGACGGGCATCTGCACATACGACGGGCCGGCGTCCCGGGAACGGCCGACGGGCGCCCCGGAGGACGCCCGTCGACGGTGAGCTCGTAGCTGGTACGGCAGGTGGCGCGCCGCGTCGCCGTTACGGCAGGTTGCGCGCCATGACGATGCGCTGGACCTGGTTCGTGCCCTCGTAGATCTGCGTGATCTTCGCGTCGCGCATCATGCGCTCCACCGGGTAGTCACGCGTGTAGCCGTAGCCGCCGAGGAGCTGGACCGCGTCCGTGGTGACCTCCATCGCGATGTCCGAGGCGAAGCACTTGGCGGCCGCGCCCAGGTACGTGAGGTCGGCGTCGCCGCGTTCCGAGGCCGCCGCGGCCTGGTAGGTGAGGGCGCGGGCCGCGGAGATCTTCATGGCCATGTCGGCGAGCATGAACTGGATGCCCTGGAAGTCGGCGATCGGCTTGCCGAACTGCTTGCGCTCCTGGACGTAGCCCTTGGCGTAGTCGAGGGCGCCCTGGGCGATGCCGAGGGCCTGGGCCGCGATGGTGATGCGGGTGTGGTCCAGGGTCTTCATGGCGGTCGCGAAGCCCGTGCCCTCGTCGCCGATCATGCGGTCGGCGGGGATACGGACGTTGTCGAGGTAGACCTCGCGGGTCGGGGAGCCCTTGATGCCGAGCTTCTTCTCCGGGGCGCCGAAGGAGACGCCCTCGTCGGACTTCTCGACGACGAAGGCCGAGATGCCGCGGGAGCGCTTCTCGGGGTCGGTCACGGCCATGACCGTGTAGTACTCGGACTCGCCCGCGTTGGTGATCCAGCGCTTGACGCCGTTGAGGACCCAGAAGTCGCCGTCGCGTACGGCCTTGGTCTTCATGCCGGCCGCGTCCGAGCCGGCGTCCGGCTCGCTCAGCGCGTACGAGAACATGCCCTCGCCCTTGGCCAGCGGGCCCATGTACTTCTTCTTCAGCTCCTCGGAGCCGGAGAGGATCACGGGGAGCGAGCCCAGCTTGTTCACGGCGGGGATGAGGGAGGAGGACGCGCAGACGCGGGCGACCTCCTCGATCACGATGACCGTGGCGAGCGCGTCGGCGCCGGCGCCGCCGTACTCCTCGGGGACGTGGACGGCGTGCAGGTCGTTGGCCACCAGCGCGTCATGGGCCTCCTGCGGGAAGCGGGCCTCCTCGTCCACGGCCGCGGCGAACGGCGCGATCTTCGCTTCGGCGAGCGAGCGGATGGCGTCGCGGAGCATGTCGTGCTCCTCTGCCGGGCGGTACAGGTCGAATTCAGCGTTTCCCGCCAAGTTCTCTCACTCCCAAGGTGCACTGGTGCTAACTACCGTTAAGTAACCCAGATTTTAGGGGGCCTGCCCCCTGGGTGATACGTGAGCTTGGCGACAGCGGGAAAGCCCTTGCGCCCGGGCCCGTGCCGGGCGCCGCACCGGGTCCCGTGCCGAGGCCCCCGTACCGAGGGCGAATGTTCCCCTCCGCATCCCCGACTATGCTCGGGCGGCAGTCCTGCCCCGCATCCTCAGGAGCACCGCACATGTCCCTCAAGATCACCGTGATCGGCACCGGCTATCTCGGCGCCACCCATGCCGCGGCGATGGCGGAGCTCGGGTTCGAGGTGCTCGGTCTCGATGTCGTACCCGAGAAGATCGAGATGCTCTCGGCGGGCAAGGTGCCGATGTACGAGCCGGGGCTCGAGGAGCTGCTCGCCCAGCACGTGGCGGGTATCGAGGGGTCCAGCGGGCGGCTGCGGTTCACGACCTCCTGGGAGGAGGTCGGCGCGTTCGGCGACGTCCACTTCGTCTGTGTGAACACTCCGCAGAAGCACGGTGAGTACGCGTGCGACATGAGCTACGTGGACGCCGCGTTCGGCTCGCTCGCTCCCGTCGTACGGGAAGGGTCCCTGGTCGTCGGCAAGTCGACCGTGCCCGTCGGCTCGGCCGACCGGCTCGCGGAGCTGCTGCCCGAGGGTGCGGAACTGGCGTGGAACCCGGAGTTCCTGCGCGAGGGCTTCGCCGTGCAGGACACCCTGCACCCCGACCGTCTCGTGGTGGGGGTGCGCAGCGAGCGTGCGGAGAAGATCCTGCGCGAGGTGTACGCGACGCCGATCGGCGAGGGCTCGCCCTTCGTCGTGACCGACTTCCCCACCGCCGAGCTGGTGAAGACCTCGGCGAACTCCTTCCTCGCCACCAAGATCTCCTTCATCAACGCGATGGCCGAGGTCTGCGAGGCCGCCGGCGGCGATGTGGTGAAGCTGGCCGAGGCGATCGGCTACGACGACCGGATCGGCAAGAAGTTCCTGCGCGCCGGAATCGGCTTCGGCGGCGGCTGTCTGCCCAAGGACATCCGTGCGTTCATGGCCCGCGCCGGTGAGCTGGGCGCGGACCAGGCGCTGACGTTCCTGCGCGAGGTCGACTCGATCAACATGCGCCGGCGTGGGCACATGGTGGAGCTGGCGCGCGAGGCGGTCGGCGGCGACTCGTTCCTGGGCAAGCGGGTGGCGGTGCTCGGCGCGACGTTCAAGCCGGACTCCGACGACGTACGGGATTCGCCCGCGCTGAACGTCGCCGGGCAGATCCATCTGCAGGGCGGCCAGGTCACGGTCTACGACCCCAAGGGCATGGACAACGCCCGCCGCCTCTTCCCGACTCTCGGCTACGCGGACACCGCGCTCGGTGCGGTCCGTGGCGCGGATGTCGTGCTGCATCTGACGGAGTGGCGCGAGTTCCGCGAACTGGACCCGGCGGCGCTGGGTGCGGTGACCGCCGAGCGCGTCATCCTCGACGGCCGCAATGCGCTGGACCCGGTCCTGTGGCGCGAGGCCGGCTGGACGTACCGGGCGATGGGGCGGCCGGCGGCGTAAGGGCTGCTTGGCGGGTTGCTTGGCCTGTTGGCTTGCGGGGTGCTCGGCCTGTTGGCGTGCGGGCTGGTCGGCCTGTTGGCGCGCGGGTCATGCTTGGGTGCGGGCCTAGCGGTCCAGGCGCTCGATCGTGGCCGTCGACGGTGGGCGGCGCTGCTGGGCCGCGCGGGCGGTGAAGACCGCGTCCCTGAGCACCCGTTGGGCATTGCCCCAGGTGAGCTGGGCTAGGTCGGGCTCGGTCCAGCCGCGCCGCAGCAGTTCCGCGATCAGCTCCGGGAAGCGCGAGGTGTCCTCGACGCCCTCGGCCGGCTCGTCCGCCGTGTCGTACGTGCCGGAGAGCGCGACGCACTCCGGTCCCGCCACCTCGCGTACGTGGTCCAGGTGGTCCGCGATCCGGGTCAGCGTCGGGCCGGTGCGGGCGGAGGCGCACGGGACCATGCACAGGCCCTTGTTCGTACGCAGAGCGGTGAGCGTCGCGTCGGAGAGGTTGGCCGGGTGGGGGGTGAGGGCCGCGGCGCCCGAGCGGGAGAAGACCACCGGGGCCTTGGTGACGGCGAGCGTGCGCTCGACGGTCCGTTCCGAGCTGCCGCTGAGGTCGATCAGCATGCCCAGGCGGTTGCACTCGCGGACGACCTCCTCGCCGAAGCGGGTGAGGCCTTGCGGGCCGGCCCAGGACGTTCCGTACAGGCCGAGGCTGCGTACTCCGAGGGCGTACAGGGCGCGCAGGGCGCCGAGGGAGTCGCCGAGCGCGTGCGCCTCGGCGGGACCGAGCAGACAGGCGATCCGGCCGTGCGAGCGGGCGTCGGCGGCGTCCGAGGGGGTGCGGGTCAGGCGCAGGGCCTCGGGGTTGGCCTCGATGACGTGGCCGGCCAGGTCGATGAGGTCGAGGGTCGCGGAGACGGCGCGCTCTCCGTTCGCCTCGGGCGGGAGCGTGAGCGACCAGAACATGGCGCCCACGCCGCCCTCGCGCAGGCGCGGGATGTCGGTGCGCAGGGCGCTCTCACCCAACTCCAGGTCGTACCAGGAGAGTTGCCGCAACGCCCAGGGAAGCCCGCTGTGTCCGTCGGCGACGGGGTGCTGCCTGAGCAGGGTGCGGGCGTGGGTGAGGGGGCTCGGCGGGGTGTTGGTG